>URTH01000080.1 GCA_900550775.1 uncultured Eubacteriales bacterium
GCAAAATGTTCGTGGGATTCGATCACGGGAATATGCTCCAAAAATTCACGCAGCTGCGCTACGGTATCGACCAAATAGTCCGCACCGGCCGTCTCCAGCTCTCCCGGCTCCGCATAGCCGAACCGCACGCCGAGTGCCGCAATGCCGCACTGTTTGGCACCGAGAATATCCTGTTTGCGGTCGCCGATCATCAGCACCGTATCAAGCGGCGGATGCTTTAACTGACGGAGTACCTCGTCAATGACCTCATTTTTATAGTTGCGCCGTCCGTCCAGTTCGCTGCCCACCGTTATATCAAAATACGGCGCCATGTCATAGGCCTCTAAAATCTGACGGGCAAACACGATGGGTTTTGACGTCGCAAGGCAAACGGTTCTTCCCTTATCTTTCAGTGCACGGAGCATTTCGATAACGCCGGGATAGCGTGCGTTTTCAAAGATGCCGACCTTTGAGAACCGCTCCCGGTATTTTTCAACCGCCGCCTTGGCCTGCTCCTCCGAAAAACCGTAAAAATCCCGAAACGAATCGATCAGCGGCGGCCCGATCACACGATTGAGGCGATTCAGCTCCTCTTCCACACCGAACGCCTGCAGCGCGTACTGAAAGGATTTGGTGATCCCCTCCTTCGGATCGGTCAGGGTTCCGTCTAAATCAAACAATAAATTCTGATACACCGTTTTTCTCCTTTATTGAAATTCTGCAAAATCCCGGCACACGGGAGGCAAAACCATATTGCAGCAGACTCCCGTACCCCTAAATTGCTAGTCAAGGGTAATTCTTGGATTTTCTTTCGACGGTTTGTATAAGACAAACTTATTGCCGATAATCTGGATCGTCTCCGCGCCCGATGCTTTGGCGGCCATTTCCGCCGCCTCGCGCGTGTCAAGCAGCGCACTGTCTAAAACATGCACCTTAATCAGTTCCTTTGCCTCCAGCGCGTCCTCAAACTGTCTTACCATATTCTCGGTCATACCGTCTTTTCCCATTTGGTAAAGCGCCGGTATGGTATTTGCCATCTTTCTAAGCTTTGCACGTTGTTTTCCTGTCATCAAAATCATCCTTTCATCCGATCTCTTTTTTCTTGCGCAGTCCGATCAGTCCCAGCGCCATCAACGCCGGAAAGACAATCACCGCAAGCAGTCCCATCCGCAATGCAATATCCCCGGAGCCGATCCGTTCCAGTGTCCCGGAAACCATACCGGTCACGCCGGGGCCGCTCAGGCAGCCCAGATCACCGCCCAATGCCAAAAAGGCAAAAAGCGCCGTTCCGCCGGCCGGAAAATGCTCGGACGAGAGGCTGATCACACCCGGCCACATGAGCCCCACCGACAGGCCGCAAAGGCCGCAGCCGATCAGTGACAAAATCGGACTTGGCGAAAGTCCGCAGAGCAGATAGCTTACAATGCAGCCGACGCTGCTGATGATGAGGGCGCGGCGCAGATGCAGCCGACCGCCGAATATCCCGTAAAACGTACGCGAAACGGCCATCAGGATTCCAAAGGCACAAGGCCCCAAAAGATCGCCCATCGCCTTGGAAACATGCAGACCGCTCTCTGCAAACATCGAGGACCACTGTGCCATTGCCTGTTCTGCCGCGCCGGAGCAAACCATCAGTAACAGCATCAGCCAGAATACGCCCTTTTTCAAAAGGTCAAAAACACTGTCTCTCTCGTCCTCCTCCACCAGCTTGCATAGCGGAACGCGGGCAAAAAAGAATGCGTTAAACAGCGGCAAAAGCGACCACACATAGAACAAATACCGCCATTTTGCGATGCCAACGGCGGCAAAATACAGGGTCGAAATCAGAATCACGCCCACCTGTCCCCAACAATACATGGCGTGCAGCAAGCTCATCCTGGCCGATTTCTGCGTGCCGGGCAGAGACTCCACGATGGGGCTGATTAACACCTCGGCCAGGCCGCCGCCGACCGCATTCACCAGTGTTGCAATCACAAGTCCTATGTAGGGATTTGGCAGAACAGACGGCAAAACGCCGTAAAACACCAATCCCAAAAACGCCAAAACATGTGCCGTCACCGCGCTGACGCGGTAGCCGATCTTATCGGTCAGCTTGGAAAACACAAGATCGGTCACCAGCTGCGTGCCGAAATTCAGGGTAATCAATGCCGTGATCGCCTCGATCGAGACCGAAAACGAACGCTGAAAGGTTAAAAACAAAAGCGGCGGCAGATTATTCACCGCGGCCTGCGTAATATATCCGAGATAGCAGGCAAGCTCGGTATGGCTATATTTTGATGGTTTCATACTTTTTCTCTCATTCTAAGATCTAATCGTTATTTGGTATCGTACCAGCTTTTTCCGGTGTTCATATCCACCGTCAGGGGTACGTGCAGCGGATAGGCACGTTCCATCTCTTCTTTTAAAATCCGCTGTACCGCAGCGGTCTCGTCCTGCGGCGTTTCCACAATCAGTTCATCGTGGATTTGCAAAATCAGTCTGGCACGCAGTTTTTCTTCCTTTAAGCGGCGGTACACCGCAACCATGGCAATCTTAATGATGTCCGCTGCCGTTCCCTGGATCGGTGCATTCATTGCCACACGCTCTCCGAACGCCTGCGTCACCTTATTGGATGCCCGAAGTTCCGGCATATAGCGGCGTCTGCCGAGCAGCGTCACAGCATAGCCCTTTTCCCTCGCAAACGCGACAGAATCCTTCATATAGGCATCCACCTTGGGATAATGTTTTAAATATCCCTTGATGTAGGCATCGGCCTCACGCATGGGAATCTTTAAATCCTGTGCGAGTGAAAAGGCGCCGATCCCGTAAACAATACCGAAATTGACCGCCTTTGCGCGTGAACGCATGGTCGGCGTCACCTCATCCATCGGCACACCAAACACCTGGGACGCCGTCTGGGTGTGGATATCCAGTTCGTGAAGAAACGCCCCTTTCATGGTATCATCGTCCGAAATATGCGCCAAAACACGCAGCTCAATCTGAGAATAATCGGCGTCAACCAGGCAGCTGTCCTCATTTTCCGCCACAAACATACGCCGAATCTCGCGCCCCAGCTGCGTCCGCACCGGGATATTCTGAAGATTCGGTTCGGTGCTGCTGATTCGCCCGGTTGCCGTCACGGTCTGGTTAAAGTTGGAATGAATTCTTCCCGTTTTCTGATCGATCATAGGGATCAGACCCTCGACATAAGTTGATTGCAGCTTGGTAAGCTGACGGAATTTCAGCACCTTTTCTACAATCGGATGCTGATCCAGCAGCTTATTTAAAACCTCCACATTGGTGGAATATCCGTTTTTATTCTTCTTTCCGCCGGGAAGCTGCAGCTTTGCAAACAAGATGTCGCCCAGCTGTTTGGGCGAATTGATGTTAAACTCCTCACCGGCCAGGTCATAAATCTCTGCCGTCAGGGCATCGATCTGTCCGCCAAGCTGCGCACCGAACGCCTGCAGCGCGTCCTTATCCACATACACGCCCACATACTGCATGTCGGCAAGCACCCGGCTCAGCGGCAGTTCCACCTCGTAATACAGGCGGTGCTGCCCCTCTTGCTCAATCCGTTCCTTAAAATATTGCTGCAGCGCAAAGATCGCCGCCGTACGGTCCGCCTCATGCTGCCCGTCATCGGCCGAATCCGAAAAATCCATGGTCAGCTGCCCGTCCGCCTCGGTTTGCTTTTCGGTATCGGACAGTGCCGCACCCAAATAGGTCAGGCAAAGATCCTCCACCGTATAGTTTGCTTTGGTCGGTTCGGCCAGATAGGCCGCAATCATGACGTCAAAACAAAGCCCCCGGTACTCGATTCCTTGCTTCATCAGATACAAAATGTCTTCCTTGCAGCAAAATCCGCATTTGAAAAGCGCCGCATCCTCAAAAAACGCGGTCAATCCCGATTTTGTGATAGGAGAAACCGTGTACACGTTCTCTCCGTCCTGCGTAAAGAAAAGCGCGGCCGCATCGCCGTCACGGCGCAGCGTATAGGAAACCGTCGTCTCCTTGTTCAAGCAGCGTTCCATCTCAGACTCATCAATCACGGTTTTTATGCCGCAAATCGCCGCCGTTTTCGCATCGTCCGATGCGGGCAGAGACAGTTTTTGCAAAAAGGACTGAAAATTCAGCCGTGTAAACAGAGTGCCAAGCGCCGGCGCGTCATAGTCCTGCATCCGAAACGCCGCAAGGTCAATATCGATCGGCACTGCGCGATCAATGGTTGCCAGCGTCTTACTGAGGTAAGCGCCATCCCGATCCTCTGCGAGTTTTTTGCGTACGGACGGCGTAAGCTCCAGCTCATCCAGGTGCGCATAAATTTCCTCAATGCTATGATAATTTTGAATCAGGGACAGCGCCGTTTTTTCGCCGATGCCCTTGACGCCGGGGATATTGTCGGACGGATCGCCCATCAGTCCTTTTACATCGATAAACTCCTTCGGCGTCACCCCGTATTTTTCTTTCACCTGTGCCGCATCGTAGTCTGTGGTGGTGGTCTTTCCCATTCGGGTCACCACCAGTTTAATGACCGTGTTATCCGATGCCAGCTGCAAATCGTCCTTATCACCGGTCAAAATCCGGCAGGCAACCTTCTTTTCATCACAAAGCAACGAGACGGTACCGATTAAATCGTCCGCCTCGTAGCCTTCCATTTCGATGCAGGCGCACCGCATTGCGCCGAGCACTTCTTTGATTAAGGGCAGCTGCACCAAAAAATCCTCCGGTGCCGGTTTGCGCTGCGCCTTGTATTGATCGTACATTTTGTGTCGAAAGGTCTTTGCTTTGACATCAAATGCCACACAAAGATAGTCCGGCTTTTCCTCCTCCAGATACTTAAACAGGATATTTAAAAATCCGTAGACCGCATTGGTCGGCGTGCCGTCCGGCGCCGTCAGCGGCCGGATTCCGTAATAGGCACGGTTTAAAATGCTGTTTCCGTCAATCAGCAAAAGCTTTTCCATTCTTATCCCTCTTCCCCGTCAATCGTGACCAGGACTTTACTTTTGTTTTGGTTATCCGCAATCAGCTCTGCCCGATAGCCGCATTGATTTGCGTATTGTAAAAGACGATCCCACTCTTTCCCGGAAAGGCTGAGCGTGACGGCGTGACTCCCGCCGTCTGCCGCGGTGTCGCCGCCGACCTGTTTTCCGCTCCAGACGATCCCGGTCTTTTGCGTGGCCGCCGCTAAAAACGCATGTACGTCCGGTACGGTAATAGCATAGACGTTTTCCATGGCACAAAACGTCCTTGCACGGCTCTCGCCGCCAGCAGCGGCCGCCATGGCGCTGCCGCCACTCACCGGTGACGGAGCCGCATATCCCTGCATCTCTTCCGCGGCATTTTCCGCATAATCCATATCCCTGCTGTTTTGCACCGAGACGGCCTCATTCTCCTGCGGCGCATCACTCTCTTTCACGGATTCTCTCCGCTGCGCTGGAGCCGTTTCAGAAGGCGCTGCGGACGGTTGCTGTACCGAGGTGCTTTCCTCTGTTTTATTTGCTGCGGCAGCATCCGATTCTTGCAAAGTTTCCGTCTTGGATTCCGCCTTTTGCGCCGGCTGCTCTGTTTTGCCGCTCACCGTCTTTTCTTCTGTCCTTTTCTCTGCCGCAGCCGATGCCGCAGGCGCCGCGGTCTCACGGCTGTCTGCCGCCCTCTCCGTCTCACTGCCGGGCACCGATTCCGCTTGAGGGTCGGTTGTCTCCATGGGGCGCGGCTGCGCACTCTCTGTCGGAGTCCTGACAGTCTCCGTCTCGTTCCAGACATCATCGGCATGCAGATACCGCTGATACAGTCCGCCGGAAAAAACGCCGATCGTAATTGCCGCGCACGCCGCGGCCGAAATCAGAATCCTTACCTGTTTTTTTCTCATATCTCGGAGTGGGATCCGTTTCTTCTCGGTTGTCTCTGCCATCATTTCATCGGCAGCAGCCATCAGCTTTTCGTGCAAGGTTTTTTCAAAATCCGCCGGCAGATCCGGCACAGGGTCTTGTTCTGTCAGCCGATGCATCATCTTGACGCTTTGGTATTCCGCACGGCAGCTCGCACAGGTATCCAAGTGCGCGTTCAATAATCGCATCTCTTCCTCACTCAAGCTGCCGCAGACGGCGTCAAACAAACATTCCAGACAGGTCTCACAGTCCATATGTTCCTTGCCCATGAAAATCCCCTCCTTTCCTCTTTTATTTTCTCTTTCTGTTATTTAGACGAAATCGTCGTCAAATAGTTCCCTGTTTTGCACTAAAATTTTCTTCAGTGCCGCCCTTGCGCGGTTGATCCGGGATTTTACCGTCCCGACCGAGCATTGCAGCATGTCCGCAATCTCATCATAAGAGAACCCCTCAATGTCCCGCAAAATAATGACTTTTTGGTGATCCTCGCCGAGCTGACGGATTGCCGCATGTACTGCGCTGCGCACCTGATTTCTCTCCGCCGTCTCGTCCGGCGTAGGCCCGTCATCCGCCAAAGACGCCGCCATCGACCCGTCCTCGGTCTCAATCTCCTGATCCAGCGAATAATTCTCGTGGCGGCGCAGCTTTTTTTGTTCATCAAAGCAGGTATTGGTCGCCACCCGGTAAACCCAGGTAGAAAACTTCGCGTTGCCCCGAAATTTGCTGAGGTTTTTGAAAATCTTCACCAAGACCTCCTGGGTCATATCGGCCGCGTCCTCCGGGTTCCCTGCGATGCGGTAGGCTATGGCGAAAATGCGTTTTTGATGCTCTACAATGAGTGTTTCAAACGCGGAAACATCCCCTGCTTTTGCTTTTGCAATTAGTTCCTGTTCCCGTTCCATTTTCCCACCCCCTCAGGCATACTTACATTTTCATTAAGATATCATATTTTTGACAGGATGTCAAATCCGTTTTCCCGTCTCTTTGCCGCCTTGACCGATGGGGCTTGCAATTTTTTGTTTTTTGTGCTATAATATTTTTTTGTTTTTATGTTTTATCATTATTTTGAGGTGATTTGATGAAAAAAATTCAAAAATATTGCAGACTCTTTTGTCTGCTGTCGGCGCTTTCGCTCCTCTTCGCGGTCAGTCCTGCCGCTGCGGAAGAAACGGAAGATCGCTACCAGACGGAAAACCGCTACCGGGAGGATATTTTTACCTATACGGTTGCAAACAACACCGCGACCATCACCAATGTAGACGATAGCCGCGAAACCGTCATCATTCCGGAAAAGCTGGGCGATTATCCCGTAACGGCACTCGCTGCCGGTGCATGCGGCGGCAGTACCACGATCCAAAAGATCGTGATCCCGGACTCGGTGAGCGAGATTGGCAGCATGTGCTTTGCGTACAGTACAAAGCTTCAGGAAATTACGCTTCCGTCCTCTCTTCAAAATATCGAAAACGGCGTATTTAGCCAATGCAGTGCACTGCACTCGATCACGATTCCGTCCGGCGTTGTGTCAATCGGGAAAGACGCTTTTTACCGCTGCGACAATCTGTGGACCATTACGCTGCCGGACAGCGTAACGAAAATCGGCGAGAACGCTTTTGCCGCCTGCCCGAACCTGGCAGCCGCAACCATTCCGGCCGGTGTGACCGAGATTGCACCCGGCGCCTTTGTTCCCTCCGGTGGTTTTCGCATCTACGCAAAGCCCGGCACTGCGGCACAGGCCTTTGCGGCAGAAAACGGCATCACATTT
>URTH01000081.1 GCA_900550775.1 uncultured Eubacteriales bacterium
TCTATGTGGCAGGCGTCAAGGCGGAAAAGCTGGTGGACGATCCCACCCAGGAGCTTGGCCGGATTGTCGGCTCGGTCAATGTCGGCGGTATTGACGCCCCGGCGCCCGGCGAGGACGTGCAGGTGGTTGTGGTAGCATACCGCGGCGCCCGGTTCCTTGGCTGTGACATGGTTCCTTATACCACGGACGGCAAGTACGAATTTACCATTGACGGCGCAAGCGCAGCGGATAAGGTGATTGCTTATGTATGGAGCATGAACCAGTTCCAGCCGCGTATGCCGGGAATCACCTTGAAAGCAGCATTTTAACCCGATCACGAGCATTGGGTTAATGATATGATATCGCACCCCTTCCCTTGGGGGGCTGCCGCGATGGAAGGCCAAATCACTGCAGCCCCCGCCGAAAAGGGAAAACCGCCAAAGCGCGGAGCAAACAAATTTTAAATAAGTTCTAATAATCTTTAGGGAGGATTGATCATGAAAAAAGAAAATGGACTAAAAAGGACGTGGCAGCATTTTACCAAAAGAGCGTCCACGCTCATCCTTGCCGGTGCAGTGGCAATCTCGATTTTGCCGATGGCAGTCAGCGCAGCCGATGAGACCGGCGGAAGTAGTGTCATCTCAAATGGCAAGGCGTGGGAACTGTTATCCCAGGTTACCATGGATGATTATGAATCAGTAGAGGGTTCATCCGGCGGCATCAGTTGGTGGGGCGGTAAAAAGTCGGATAACACCGGCTGGCTCAGCGCAAACGCCGGCAGCGGAAAGTACGCAGAATTTAAAACGAATTTGGGACATCAGAGGATTCACCAGGGCACCGGTATCCGCCCGATCAGCGGCGAGGGCGGCGTGACGGCTCCGGCCATTCCCGGCGCAGGTGCGATTACCAATGTCTTTAAACTAAACCGTGCGTGGTCCATGCAGAGCGGCAGCTGGAATGCCGGTATGGGTAAGGGCGCACCGGATTCTTATATCAACATCAGCGGCCTTTTTGACAACACCAACGTACAAATCGGCGATACGGTGAAAATCACCGCCTGGGTACTGGGTCTTGAGATGCATGACGCCACCACCGCGGCGGATTCGATGAAACCGGACGATGCGGCGACCGTGACCATGTGGCTGTCCGATAAGGCGAGAAGCGGCGATGTAGCCACAAACGGCCCGGCGGCGGACTATAATGTTTCGGTTCCGTCCTTACCGGGTGAGACGGCAAGCTATGACGATATGAAACAGGGCGAGTGGAAAGAGATTTCGCTCACCTATGAAGTAACCGCGGATAATAAGGACGTTACCGGTATTGGTCTTAACAGTGATAAGATGGGCAGTGACAAGGTAGCGGCATTCCCGTTATACCTCTATGTGGCAGGCGTCAAGGCGGAAAAGCTGGTGGACGATCCCACCCAGACGGCCGGCACGGTCAGCGGTACAATTACCGCGCAGATTGACGATGCGGCAGGCACCAAGATTGTGGTTGCGGCTTACCAAGGCAACGAGCTGCTCGGCTGCGATATCGTAGACGCCGATGCGGCAGCAACAAAGTACAGCTTTTCGATTGCGGATGCCTCCGGCACGGATAAAGTGATCGCTTATATCTGGAAGTTAGATAACGCCAATCCGGTGCTTGCACCGATCCCGCTCACGGCAAACTAACACAGCGTCGCCGAAAGCGGAAGTCCGCCTTTGAAAATCGGGGCAAAGATTTCCGCTTTCGGCAAAGGCAACACAAATTTTTCTAAAGGAGCTAAGAAAATGAGCATAAAGAGAATCCTTTGTCTGATCCTTTGTCTTAGCATGGTTTTGACAACTTGCGTCACGGCGTTTGCCGCAGAGGAGGCGCAGGACGCTGCGATGCCGTATGACCGCGCCGTGTCCGTTCTTTCGGCGCTTGGCATCATGCAGGGCAAATCAGAGACGGATTTCGGGGCAGACGACTTCTTAACCCGTGCAGAAATGAGTACGGTTGCGGTTCGTTTTGTCGGTCTGGATGCGGCAAAGACGGACAGCGGCGAGAGCAGCTATGCCGATGTCGGCGAGGATCACTGGAGCAAAAGCTATATCAATACGGCAACTCAGCTTTCTATGCTGCAGGGAAACGGCGACGGCAGCTTTTCGCCGGAGGAAAAGACCACCGCAGAACAGGCAATCAAAATCCTTGTCTGCGCCCTAGGCTATGAGCCGATGGCAGAAGAAAAGGGCGGATATCCGACCGGGTATTTGACGGTCGCATCGCAGCTGGGTCTTTTGCAGGGCATTGATTTTGCAGAGGGCTACAGTGCACCGATCAAACGGTGGAAGATCGCGATGCTGGTCTACAATGCGCTGGACGTAGAATTGATGCAGGTGATCACCTACGGCGATGAGCCGAAGTGGGAGATCACCAAGGATGTCACTGCCCTAAGCAAGTATCATAAGGCAGAAAAGAAAACCGGTACGGTTTCTGCGGCGTATACCGCGACGATGGACGGCGCTTATACCGAGAGCGGCGAGGTGCTGATCGATGATGTTTCTTATGATATCGAACTGAACATTGCCAAATACATCGGTTACAGCATTGATTTTTACTGTACCATCGAATCGGAGGCAAAACGGAGCAAAATTCTGGCCTTCTTCCCGGTGGAGGATCGGGCGCAGCGCACCGAAATCAGCTTTGATGATGTGAAAGAGGCAAGCATCACGGCGGACGGCGCGGTCAGCATTTCGTATTATCCAAACGATAGCGGAAAGCTGAAAACCGTCACCTTAAAGGACGCCGTTTATATGTACAACGGCAAGATTGAGAAGTTTGAGACCGATGCGGACGCGCAGGCGTTTTTGGACGCGCACCAAAAGCAGGGACAATTTGTGGTTCTGCGCGGTGACGGCGGCGACCGGTCGAACGTTTTGTTTATCGAAAACTATAACGCATATGTGATTTCCAACATCAATGCGGAATTTTCGTGGATTTCGTATAACATCTACACGGCGGACGGCATCAAGCGCGGCGTGCTGGATTTATCCAACAAGGAAATCGGCGACCGCAGAGTGTTCTATTATGACGAAAACGGCAACGAAATCATCTTAGGTGATTTGACGATCGGAGACGTCATCATGGTTTATGAGTCCAGCGACAGCCGGGTCATCGATGTGCACCGCAGCATGAAACGGGTCACCGGTATGATTCAGCGGCGCGAGACGCTGGACGGCACGGCAGGCGGCACGGCTGCAACAGCAAAAACCTATGAGACAATTTCGGAAATCGACTTTTCCAATATTACCGGCAGTCAATATTCGCCGAACTGGCTCTTCGCAAGTACGGGTACCACGGCGGACGGATTGGAGTATTGGGCAGATTTGGTAGGAAACGGCGGTTATATCAGCCAAAGCAGTAACTACTGGGTAGTGGACGCGCTTGCTGACGATGCGTTCGGAGGGCTGAAGGGACGTGCCCTGCCGGAGATTTCGAACGGTATGCTGCTGCGCATGACCAGAGGACAGAGTGATAGTGCGACACCGACCCGAGATGGTATCGCGCGGCTGCGGCACGTCTTTGACAATGCCAAGGTCAAGGTGGGCGATCGCGTGCGGATCACGACTTGGGTTTACACCGATGATATCTGGGACGGCGTCGGTAGCCCAGCTGCGGTCGGAGATCAGGAGAACGCAACCACCGCGCTTTTGATGTACCTATCGGTAGAGAGGGACACCGGCAAGAACCAGGCCGGCTATAACCATAACAGCTACCGCGGTGAAGAGGGCGTGAAGATCACCAACCTTAAAAATCACGAGTGGGTACCGGTCAGCTTTGAGTATGAGGTAACCAGAGGGAACTACGCGGCAACCGATATCCGTATTGACGGAAACGCGGATAATAACGGACACCCCTTTTCCCGAAACATCTTTTTTGCAGGCGTTAAGGTCGAAAAGGTGACCGGCGGCGTAAGCGATACGGATCGCTACGAGTTCCCGGAGGATAACGCAAGGTACAAGCTCTACGTTGACGGCACAGGCTATGAGCCGGAGGCATCGCTCTATTCCAGCCTGATTGAAACCGGCAAAGAGGCGACGCTGCTGCTTGACTTAAATAACAAGGTCGTGGGGTATATTCAAAATGAAGATAAAGCCGCCTACGGACTTTTGATGGATGTTGCGGTCAAGAAGAGCTCGTTTTCAAACACGCTTTTGGTGAAGATCATGGAAAATGACGGCGAAATCCATACCTATGAGACCTTAGAAAAGGTAAAGGCGTGGACGGGTGCAGACGTCGGAAAGGTGGACGCGGTCAGTCTGATTACCGATCAGCCGGCCGATCCGATGACCTCCCATTATCTGTGGTCGACCAACAATGCGTCGCAGTTTACGGGCGTATATCACTCCTGGATGAGCGATCAGGTAAAATCCGACGCAGCGTCCCGCAAGATCGTATACTTTGAGGCCAATTCCAAGGGTGAGATTCATACCATTCTGGTGCCTTCCATGCCGGAGGATCATCCCGATGCCAAGATCGTGATGCTGCATAACTTTGGCTGGCATACCAACCCGTGGCTGTCTTATAACAATGTATCGCAGTCGATCAGCGCAAGAATGCTCAGCTATGTGGACGGTACGTATCTTGACAAAGAGGAATACACCTATCTGATTAACAACTTTGCCTTGGTCTATGAGGCGGTTCCGATGGATTATGACGAAACCGACTACCGTCTGGTCAAGGGCGGCGTGACCTCACTGGCAAGCGCCAACCTGTATGACGGCATGGATTGGAGCAATGCGCAGCTATACCGTATGCCGGGCAGCAACGACATCGACTTTATGGTGATTAACCCCAAAAAGCCGAGCAACGGTTCCGAACAGCATAAGGTTGTGATCGTAGACAGTATTGACGAGACGGTGGACGGCTATCAGCTTGAGGGCTATTACGGCGGCCAGCCGTACAGTATGCCGATTAAGGAAAACACCAGGCTGATGGAGCATATCTTAATCACAAGTCTTGATGATGACTGGCAGTATGTCACCAAGGATATGTTGCCTCAGATGGCAGAAGAGGGGAAAAAGCCGTATAACGTATTTTATGAATCCGATGTCATGGGTAACCGGGAAACGCCTTATGTCAGACCGGATAATGTGTTTAAGGGCGATGTTGTCCGCGTGTTAGAGCGCGACGGCGAGATTACCAGCCTTGAGATCGTACGCCGTAAGTCGACCGGGGTTGTCACCATGTACAACGCGACCTATCCGGGCAGCGGTATGTACGGTGCGCTGATGCAGTGGAATACCTGTGTACGCGGCGAGATTGTGGATATTGACGATAACCTTAATATCATCACGGTAAAGGGCTACTATCACAACGGTACCAATCCGGTAGTGTCGATTGACAAAAACCCGATTCAGTCATCAGCCGTTGCAGAGTTTACGACATTCATTCACTTTACCAACAGTAACGGCAGCGTCTATGACTTAAAGTCCGGCAGATGTTATCCGGCGGCAAAATCGGATTATCATGTCGGGGACGAGATCTTTACCTGGAAGTATCTGTCCTCTCCTTCTGACGTCATTGTATTTAAGGACGGCGAGCTGTAAACGGGTGATACCGAACTTCAAAATGCAAAATAATGAGACTCCCGTATTTTGCGGCCTGCTTCCTGTTTTTTCATAAGATGGGAAGCAGGCTTTTGTTAATTCAATTCAAAATGCTGCAAAGGAGAGATGGCGTTGAAACAAAAAATTGCACTGTTATTTCTGTTACTCTTTGTCATACCGATGACAGGCTATGCGGCAGACGGCGATGCGGACGGCATTGAGCTGATCGTCAACGGCGAAAGACAGGCCTATGAACAGGGAATCGCCGTAAGCACGCCTGCCGCCGGCAAAAACTATATCATGGCGCCGGCGGACGGCATTGCGGCGGCGCTTGACGCCTCTTGCAGTGTGGAGCAGAACCGGGCGACGCTCACAAAAGACGGCGGCCGCCTTGTCTTGACCGCAGACAGCAAGATTGCGTTTATAAACGGCAGCAGACGGGAGATGCCTGTTCCTGCACAGATGACGGACGGTACGCTGTTTGTCCCTGCCGAGACGGTCGGAGCGGCGTTTGGCTACCGCGTCTTTCGCGAAAGAGCCGGAAAGCGCGTCCGCATCGTGAGCCGCACCGGCCTGACCGCACCGGCGGTTTCCGATGAGACAAAAAGCGGCATGGATCAGCTTTATTCCACGGTACACAGACCGGTTCCCACCAAGTTTGAAAAGAGCAATGCACCAAGCGATTTGATCTTTAACAAAGAGGATTATTCCGATGCGGTGAAAAAAATCGCCTCGACCGATATCGGGTCGATCCCGTCCGGCACGGTGTTGTTCACCCCGGAGGATTTTATCAGCGAGATGACCGGTCTTGCGGATTGGTACCAAAGAGCCGGTCTTACCACACAGATTGTCAATGCCGATACCAAAAGCAGCGCCGGACAGATTTTGATGAACGTAAAAATGCTGGGACAAACGATCGGCCGGGGCAGCAATGATCTGGATCTTCCCTTTGACCGCGCCGTGCGTGTAAAGACCGCCTACGTGCCGGAAAACGCGAACAGCATGGTGATTCCTTTTGTCAAAGAGCTGCCCAAGCCGGATAAGGACGACAATTATGTGCTGACCTTTTATGCACGGCTGATTGACGGCGGCAACGCCGACTACGGCACCGGCAGGTTTACCGTGCAGGTGCAGGCGCCTGCGCCCGACTGGCGCAAAACCGTGGACGATACGGTCGAGTTCGGCACGGAGTGGAAACGGTTTGACTTTTTACTGACCGGCTATGCAAACGCCTGTGAAATTCGCCTGATGGCGGCGCTGGAGAAACAGACCATCGAAATCGGCGGTTTTTCGATCAGCAATGTCGGCAAGGATGCGGACGTTTCGTACTTCAACGAGAAAAAGGCCGACCTTCTTGCGCCGGAGCTTGCGCCGGATGCCGCCTGGCGGAAAGAGGCACTCGAACGCATCGAAAAGATCCGCAAGGGCGACTTTAAGGTCGTTGTAAAGGATCGGTTCGGAAACCCGATCCAAGGCGCCGCGGTTACCTTTGACATGTTTGAACATGCGTTTAAGTTTGGCATCCAGATGGACATCGAATATTTAAGCGATACAATTCTGGACGGCTATGACGTGGATAATAACGGCGATGAGTACGATAAATTCTGTGCCAGAATCGGCGCAAACTTTAATGCGCTGTCGGTGGGAAACCGCCTGAAATGGCAGGTTTATGACAAGGATCAAAGGAACAATCCGGGTAAGACTTCAACGGCAAGGCTGGTTATCGACAACGCCAAGCAGTACGGGCTGAAATATGTGCGTGGTCATGCGCTTTGGATGCCGAATACCAATGTCAATGACGAGCCGCCGGAGCTGTATAACCTGATGGAGACGGACACCCGGCCGGTGGACGAGCGGTACCCGGATCTTTTAACCCTGATCGGCGACCATTTTGCGGAGATGGATCAGAATTTTCCGGAGATTTACGAGTGGGATGTCACCAACGA
>URTH01000082.1 GCA_900550775.1 uncultured Eubacteriales bacterium
GTGCCAACGGGAGTAATGGTACACAGGAATCGAGTACGTTTCCGTCTCCACCTTTGGATGCTCCAATTCTTCATAGACCGTTTCCTTCTCACCAGTAATCGGATCTTCTATCGTTTTCTTTTCTTCGAAGATCCACTTTTCGCAAAGCATTCCTTTTTCCCCTTTTTTGACTGTCCAGCCCTTTTCCTTTAGGTACGCCACAACCGCCTCTTTGAGCGGAAAGCCCGCAAAATCCGCGCCGACTAAAACCTGTTTATCCGCAATTGTTTTCATTGTTTCCCCTCCTGTTCTTCATAACTGAAATGGTGAAATCCGTGGTGTAATATTTTTTTATCATTCTTATACTCATAAAAACATTCCGCGCCGTACGGTACTGTCACTTGGATGTTGAGCTTTCCGTAGCGCCGGAACCACTGCACACAAACATCGCCGCGCACGGTTTGAAGCTGCGCCTTAGCGCTCAGCAAATCCGTTGGGATTTTGGGGCAAACTGCAAACTGTTTCCAGCCGTCCGCGATGGGGGTCAGACCGGCAATCCGACTGTAAAACCAGGCGCCGACCGCACCGTACATGGGGTGATTGTGCGAATTCATGCCGCTGTTCTTCTTTAACTCAAAGCGTTCCCATATCGTGGTGGCGCCGTTTTGGATCATATAGCCAAAGGACGGATAAGTCTCGCGCGTCATAATCCGAAAGGCATCGTCAACATATCCGTAGTCGGACAGCATCTCCAACACGTAGCGCGCGGTCAGGTTGCCGCATTTTAGACGGTAGCCGATGGCTTTGACCGCGTCATGCAGTCGGTCTGCAGCCTTTTGCCGCCCCTCCTTTGGGAGAATGCCGAGCCATAGTGCAAACGACTGCGCCCCCTGGGAGCCGGTTGAAACGGTGCCTGTTTTTGCATCGTACCATTTTTTCAAAAAGGCCTCTTTGATGACGGCGGCGGCTGCCTCATTTCGCTGCTTTTCTTCTGCATCGCCGAGTACCTCCGCCATTTTTGCAAGCATACAGTAGTTGTAGTAATGGTAACCGGTTGACATCAGTGCATCGGGTGTGTCGGACGATCTTGCGTTTTCATAGCTTTGGCAGCTATCGACCGGGCCGGCCCAGTCGCCGTAACAGGAATAGGAGACGATGCCGTCCTCACTGAGTGCGGCGATGGCGTCATTCCATCGTTTCCAGTCGTTATAATACTGTTGAAGCAGGGATTTGTCGGCATAGTGCAGCCAGCATTGCCAGCCCAGCACCAGGTAGGACGAGCATACCGGGTCGGCCGGGCGGTTGCCGTAGACGTACGGCGCCGTACAGGTGATGGTTCCGTCCGCGGCCTGTTCTGCGCGGATGTCGGCAATGATTTTCGGAAAAAGCCGTGACATGTCAAAGTTATACGGCGTTTCTTCAAACCGTACCGTCGCGTCGTTGAGCCAGCCCATGCGCTCGTCGCGCTGCGGACAGTCGGTCGCAATGCTGTGCAGGTTGCCCCTCTCGCTCCTTAAAATGTTATCCTGAATTTGATTCAGCAGCGCACTGCCGCATGTAAAGCGGCCCGTCTGCGCAATATCGCCGGATACCACCACCGCCGCAATGCTATCCGGGGAGGGAATGCCGTATCGGCCGCAAAGCTTCATATAGCGAAAGCCGTGGTATACAAATGCGGGACTCCATACGGCGTCTTGCTCCCTGCCGTTTGCAATATATTCATCAAGCGACGCGGCGCCGCGCATGCTGTTGCGCTCCAGATCGCCGTCTTCGTCAATCTCTTCGGCAAAGGTCATGGTAATTTTTTCCCCGGCCGCCATGCCGTTTGGAATCTTTATTTCGGGGTAGCCGGCGATGTTTTCACCAAAGTCAAAGACGTATGTCTCAGGTGCGATCAGGGTTTTGGAAACAGGGGTAATGCGCCGCTGTACCGTGATGGGTTCAATGGTTTGCGGTTTGATTTCGCCGAGCGTTTCTGCCAAAACCGCGTTCGGCATGCCGGACAGGTCAAAATCCGGGGTGTCCCAGCCGACCGGCTCCTTGCGTGCGTCATAGGTCTCACCGTCAAACAGGTGCGATCGCACGGTTCCGCCGTCAAACGCGTGCCAGCTTGTATCGCTTTGGATGATTTCCGTGCTGCCGTCAGTGTATTTGCAGTGCAGCTCCAGGGTCAGCTGCGGTGTTCCGAAAAACGCGATTTTTCTCTTTACGGCGCGGAGATACGCGCCCTCGTTTTGCCGCCAGCCGTCACCCAGTTTCACGCCGATGCAGTTTGTTCCTCTTTGCAGCAAATGCTCTGCGCACAGCGTGACAAAATAGCACTGCTCCTTATAGTTGGAAACGGCGGGCTGCAGCACGGCATTGTCCGCCGGACGGCCGTTGATGCTGACCCTTTGATAGCCGATGCCCGACACATAAAGGTCGGCGCGTGCGATATCTTTTTGAATTGTAAACTGCTTTGCAAGATAGATCGGGCGGCTCTTTGGCTGATCCGCCTTGGTGATCCACGGTGCGCGGAGGGTTTTCGGCACTACGCGAAAACAGGCGGTTTCCTCGCCGCGGTTTCCGTTTTCATCGGTGAGGCAAAGCCGCCATGTCAGCCGCATGCCGGGCGATAGGGGCTTTCCCTCATATACGGCGGCGTTTTCGTTTTTTTTCTCGCCGCTGTCCCAGAGCAGCTCGTTGCCGTCCGTCACGGTGATCCGATACGTGGTTACCGCGGCGGCGGACTGCAATGCGGCGCTCCACGAAAACACCGGTGCATCGGTCACGACCGCATAGCGATCCGACGGCATGTGATTGACGCGCAGCTGAATCGGTTTTAAATGCATGGTGAGTCTCCTTTCAATGATTCGCGTTTGATGATTTTGGTCGGAATCATGATATTTTCTTTGTTCTCTTTCTTTTCCAGTAAAACGGTGACGCTCGTCTCGGCAATGGTTTTGATATCCTGTTCTACGGTGCTGATTTTCGGATAGGATATCCGGGAGAAAATGACGTTATCAAACCCGGCAACGCCCTTTTGGGGAACGGGATAATTCCCTTCCGAGAGGGCGTTCAGCGTGCCGGCGGCAATCATGTCATTGACGCAGATAAAGACATCGGTATCCGGCCGTTTTTTTAAAATGCCGCCGATGGCGTTGTGTGCCGCCCGGTAGTTCAGCGTTTCCAGCCGATAAATACAGGAATCGGTGCTGGTCTCCGCTGCCGCCCGTTCAAACCCGGCCTGACGGAGACGGAGCGACATAACTGCGTCATCGCCGGTCAGGTAAACCGGGTTTTGATAGCCCAGACGGAGGACTTCTTTGGTGAGCCGATACATTCCGCCCTCTAAATCGGACATAATTACCGGCGCGGCGCCGTGCAGGGATTCATAATAGTCCGTACAAAATACGTAGGGGATATGGTAGTCGGACAGAACAGAAAGGTAGCTTGGGTCGGAGTTGGCCTTGTTCATCGGCACAAACACAACGCCCTCCACGCGGTTTTCGATCATATTGGAAAGGATCTTTTTCTCTGCCGCGGGATTGTTCTCCGAGACGGCGATGATGAGGTCATAGCCCCTCTCTTTGGTGGCGGCGTTGATGTGCTTAACCAGCGAGGCATAAAACACATTTTCGATATCGGGAATAACCAGGCCAAGACAACCGCTCTCGCGCCGTGCCAGCTTGCGTGCGGCCAGATTGGGGATATATCCGATGTCTTTGGCAATCTCCAAAATGGCGGCACGTGTCTTTTCGCTGACCAGGCTGTTGCCGCGCAGGGCGAGAGATACCGTGGCCTCTGAACAGTTTGCGCGTTTTGCAATGTCTTTGATTCCAACTGCCATCTTGCCGGAGCCGCAAAGAAATCCCAATGGGGATCGATGGATGTTTGCGGATCCTGTCACCTCCGTTTTTAAATTTAAAGCGCTTTAAATTTTGCTTTTATTTTGTTATAGCATATTCTCATCCATTTGTCAATCATGAATTTTGTTTTAAAGAAGCGGAAAAGAAAAAGCCGTTTGATGAAAAAAGAATAAAAGATCCGTGTGCCTAAACCTTGCGGCGGTTCCACTGATGGCGGAAGGCAGAGGGGGACAGCCCCTCAAATTTCTGAAAGGTGCGCCCCATGGCGCTTGCGTCGGCAAAGCCGGTATGTTCGGCAATGGTCTGGATGGAAAGATCCGAGTAGACCAGCAGTTTTTTTGCGGCGCTGACGCGATCGGCAATCACGGTTTCAAGAATCGTCTGCCCGGTGCAGCGCTTATATTCGTGACAGAGGTGATATTTGCTGACCGAAAATTCCCGCGCAATCCCGTCAAGGCTGATTTCCTGCGCAAAATGCTGATGAATCCAGTCTTTGATTTCACGGATTTTTTCGGGTAGCTCCGGCTGCGTGCGCGGCGGCAGCATCGCAATCAGCGCGGTGACCAGTCGGGTAAGCAGCGTGTGCATCGCAATCTCACTGATTTCGCCTTCGTGGCGGCTTTGCGTAAACAGAGCCTGTATCAGCGGTGTAAAGGAGTTTTGATTGCGCATCGGAAAAACGTAGGTTTCACTTTCTTCCAAAAAGTGAAAAAAATCAGGCATGGAATCGCCGTAAAAATGAATCAGCCGATACGACCAGTGATCCGCGGCGGTTTGGTAGCGGTGCGGTTTGGTACAGTCAATGAAAAAAACGTCGCCCGTCTTTAAACAGTGCTGCTGTCCGGCGTAGTACAGCAGCCCCTCGCCGCCGGTGGTCTGCACCATAAGATAAGAAACCAAATCCTTGCGCTCGGTAAAATAGCGCGCGCCAAAGGAGGCCTCGATAAGAGCCTGCGGATAAAAAAGCAGGCGTTTTGCCATCGGAGATGGGTCAAAAAGCTTGCAGCAGCGGATATGAAGCTGGCTCAGGTCATAGCTGCTTTGCAGCGGCTTTGCGGCCGGAGCCTGTCGGTACAGACGGGAGATATACAGCTGCGCAAGCGCCAGCGTTGAGTAGTCACCGTCTTTTAAATAGGTCTCCTGTTCTTTGGGATCAAGCAGATTTTTGACCGCCTCTAAAATATCGGGGGATAAAAATTGAGATTCCATAAGCGTCACCTGATTGCGCAATATTTGCAGATTTTATCGCAAGATTTTCCCTTGCCGTTCTCAGTATAGCATAGTATAATGAAAAAGAAAAGAGAATATTTCCCGAAATTTGCATTAAATTTACGGCCGCGGCTGCCTTGCTGCGGTCGGCGCAAGATAAGCCGAAAAAATTTTAAATAGGAGGCGTAAGAGATGAACCGATACGAAGAAGCAAAACAAATGTATGCGTCTTGCGGCGTGGATACCGAGGCGGCGCTTACGGCGCTTGCAAATGTTCCGTTGTCTCTGCATTGCTGGCAAGGCGATGATGTGACGGGCTTTGACCATGAGGGCGCGCTCAGCGGCGGAATCCAGACCACCGGAAACTATCCGGGAAAGGCGAGAACGCCAAAGGAACTGATGGCGGATTTTGAAAAGGCGGCAAGCCTGATTCCGGGCAAGCTAAAGCTGAATCTGCACGCGTGCTATGCGATCTTTGCGGATGGAGAGTATGCAGACCGTGACCGGCTTTTGCCGGAGCATTTTAAGGCATGGGTGGATTTTGCCAAGGCGCACAATATGGGCATTGATTTTAACCCGACCTATTTTTCCCATCCGATGGTAAAAGACAATCTGACCCTGACCTCGCCGGACGAGACCGTGCGGAGGTTCTGGGTAGAGCACGGTAAGCGCTGTGTTAAAATTGCGGAATACTTTGCGGAGGAGACCGGGGTTCCCTGTGTGATGAACATCTGGATTCCGGACGGACTCAAAGATGTTCCGGCAGATCGGTTGGGGCCGAGAGCGCGCTATATGCAGTCAGTGGATGAAATTTTGTCGGTTCCGTACGACAAGGAAAAGGTGTTTGTATGCCTGGAATCCAAGGTGTTTGGCATCGGGCTGGAGTCCTATACGGCCGGTTCGTCCGAATTTTGTATGAATTACGCGGCCAGCCGCGGTATCATGCCGCTGATGGACAACGGCCACTATCACCCGACCGAAGTGGTATCGGACAAGATTTCTGCCATGCTGCTGTTTCATGACAAAATTGCATTACATATCACGCGCGGCGTGCGCTGGGACAGTGACCACGTGGTACTGTTTGACGATGAGACCAAAGAGATTGCCAAAGAAATCGTGCGCTGCAATGCGCTGAATCGCGTGATGATTGCAACCGATTACTTCGATGCCTCGATCAACCGGATTGCGGCCTGGGTGACCGGCGCCAGAAGCGTGGAAAAGGCACTGCTGTTTGCGCTGCTCATGCCAAACGAAACGATGACTAAGCTGCAAGATGCCGGACGGTTTACCGAACTGATGGCCATGCAGGAGGATATGAAAACCATGCCGTTTGGCGATGTCTGGGATGAATATTTAAAACGGCAGCAGGTGAATGCAGACTATATTAAGGAGGTTTTACAATACGAAAACGAGGTATTAAAGGAGAGAGCGTCATGCTAGAAATCAAAACAGCGCCGTTTGTCAAAGAGATGTGCGATACCGCCGCAAACATGTACCGTCTCGGCTGGGACGAGCGGAACGGCGGTAACATCAGTTATTTGTTGGACGAAGAAACGGTCGCAAAGTATTTGGATCTTCAAAACGTCATTCGGACAATTCCGATCGGGTTCGCCGCAGAGCCGCTGATCGGCAAAATCTTTATCGTGACCGGCACCGGAAAATACTTTAAAAATGTTAAAGAGGATCCGGAAAACAACCTGGGCATCATTCGGATTGCCAAGGACGGATGCACGGCGGAGCTTTTGTGGGGCTATCGTGACGGCGGAAAGTTCACCAGTGAATTGCCTGCCCATCTGATGAGCCATATGGCACGGCTGCGCGTGGATCCCGAAAACCGGGTTGTGATGCATTCGCATCCGACCAACACGCTGGCGATGAACTATGTGCATGAGCTGGACGAGAAAAAGATGACGCATACCCTGTGGGAAATGTGTACCGAGTGCATTGTCGTTTTCCCGGACGGCGTGGGGGTTCTTCCGTGGATGCTGTGCGGCACCAATGAAATCGGCGAGGCAACGGCGAAAAAGATGGAAGAATTTCGGCTTGTCATTTGGGGCATGCACGGGATTTACGGCGCGGGAAAGACCATGGACGAGACGTTTGGCCTGATTGAGACGGTGGAAAAGGCGGCGCAGATTTATATGCTTACGGCGCATCTGCCGCGTGTGAATACCATTCGCGATACCGAGATGCAGTCGCTTGCCGAATACTTCGGCGTAGACTATCGGAAGGACTTTTTAAATCTGTAAAAAAAATTAAAATATTTTTCTGTACAAAATGGCTGCGGCGCAGGGAAACCCTTGCGCCGCAGCCGCTTTTGTATGCTTTATTTCAGTTCCGCGATGGTGACGCCGTCCTCACCCTCGCCGTA
>URTH01000083.1 GCA_900550775.1 uncultured Eubacteriales bacterium
GGTGGCGGAGGCGATTGCGTGCGGCGTGACGGACTTTGGCGAGAACCGACCGCAGGAGCTTTCCAAAAAATATGCGGATTTTCCGGCTGCGCGCTGGCATCAGATCGGTCAGCTGCAGCGCAACAAAGTCAAATATATCATCGATAAGGCGGCGCTGATTCATTCGGTGGATTCTTTGCACCTTGCGGAGGAGATCGAAAAACAGGCTGCCAAAATTCAAAAAATCCAGGATATTTTGATCCAGGTCAATATCACGGGAGAAGAGACAAAATCCGGCGTATCGCCGGGTGAAACGGCCGCATTGTGCCGGGCAGTCAGCACGCTTTCGCATGTGCGAATTTTGGGATTGATGACCATCTCGGCAGCCGGGTACAGCGCGGCGGAAAACAGTGCGGTTTTCCAAAAGCTGAAAGAACTTGCCGATGCCATCGAAAAAGAGCGGATTCCGGGCGTTTTGATGCAGGAGCTTTCCATGGGGATGACCCATGATTTTCAGACGGCGATTGCAGCCGGTGCAACCATGGTTCGGGTGGGCAGCGGCATTTTCGGAGCAAGAAACACAGAACCTGTAAAATAACGGGGAAACCCTTTTAGATACCTGCCAAATTTTTTGTGCCGGCAGGGAAACATAATCACCACCGGGGCACAGCGGTAGAATGGAGTAGAAAATGAGCAGTTTTGTGAACAAGATGATGAGCTTTATCGGCCTGGACGGCAACGATTTTAACGAGGATTATTATGCAGATGACGCGGTGCAGGAGGACGGATATGACGAGTATGACGATGAGCCGGTCATCGATCGCTTAAATGCAAGAAGAAGCAGCCGGGTTGTCAAGCTGCACGATAACGCGGCAGCGCCGCAGATGAAGGTGGTTGTGATTCAGCCGGAGAGCTTTGAAGAGGCGCGGAGCATTACCGATCACTTAAAGGGCAGAAAGCCCATTGTGGTGAACCTAGAATCCGTTGAAAAGAATGTCGCACGGAGAATCGTGGATTTTCTCAGCGGATCGGTTTATGCCTTGGACGGCGAAATCCAGAAGATTTCAAACGGCATTTTTCTGCTTGCGCCGAGTAATGTCGGTATCATGGGTGAGGACATGCAGGCTGCAAAGGGCAGCTTCCCGTGGAATAACTGAGTGTGATGCAGGATTTGACACAAGAGGACAAGCTGCTCCTTGCAAAGGCGGAGGATACATTAAGGCTTTCCGAAAAACGGTACGAGGTGAAAACGCTGGGCTTTTTAAATCCGCACCAGCGTGCCGTCATTTTAGAAAATATGCTCTATACGCCGGATATGAAGGTGGTCTTTGACGGGGGCTATGACGAGGCCGAGCGCACGCAAATGGTGTGCTGTCCGGAATTTTGCGAGGCGGATCGCGACGCTTACCTGACCGTTTTGGAATGTACCGGCCGTGATATTGCGGCGCTTTCGCACCGGGATTACCTGGGCAGCCTGATGGGACTTGGTATCGTCCGTGAAAAAATCGGCGATATCCTGGTTGCGGAGGATAAGGCCTTCATCTTTGTGCAGCCGAAAATCGCAGATTATGTGATACAAAATCTGAAAAAAATCGGCCGCTGCGGCGTACATCTTGCAAAAAAGAGCGCGGCAGATGTCATTTTGCCGCTGCGCCCTATGCGGGAGATTGAGGGGACGGTTTCCGCCCTGCGGCTGGATGCGGTGCTGTCCTGTGCCATCGGCCTTGCCAGAGGAAAGACGGCAGACCTGATCCGGAGCGGACAGGTCAGTGTAAATTGGAAACCGCAGGCGGAGGTTTCTACGGTTTTAAAAGAATATGACGTGATATCCGCGCGCGGCTACGGAAGGATGAAGCTGTCGCGGATCGGCGGTCTGACACGAAAAGGCAGATACAGTATTACCATATGCCGATATGTTTAGAGGGGGGAGAAGTATGCTGACACCGCAAGACATTGACAGCAAGATTTTTAAACAGACCATGCGTGGCTATGCCGTTGATGAGGTAGAGACTTTTTTACAGGAAGTATCGGAGGATTATGCAAGACTGTATCGGGAGAATTTAGCGGCAAAAGAGAGGATCGAGATGCTCTCCGATGCCGTCAGACAGTATAAGGCGATGGAAGAAACGCTGCAAAACGCATTATCGGTTGCAAAACGCAGCGGGGACGATGTAAAACAAAACGCGTATGACCGCGCCGAGGTCATTGTCCGGGACGCACAGATCCGTGCTGAGGAAATGATCGAAAATGCAAACGGCGAGGTAGAAAAGATTCGCTATCAGTACGAACAAATGAAACGCAGTGTCGAAGTTTTCCGCGCGAAGGTGGTATCGCTGCTGCATGCGCAGCTTGATATTATCAAGGATTATTCGCAGATCGAAGTGAATGAGGATATTTTAAAAACGGCAAAAACCGTTTTGGAGCAGGGCGTCAAAGAGGCTGAGGCAAAAGAGGACGCAGACACCATGGAACTCCCGGAAATCGTTCGGGATGCAGACGGAAATTATCAGAGCGCGGATGAGAGAGAATAGATAACGGGGCGGTGTACTTTTTACACCGCCTTCTGCCGCAAAAAGAGGAAAAATCAAAAATAGTGAGGCATGACATATATGGGATATATTATGTTGGGTATGGCAATCTTGATTTTGGATATCATGACCAAGCTGGTTGCCGAATTGAATTTAAAGGCGCTGGACACGGTGCCGATCATCAAGGGCGTGTTTCATTTCACTTATGTGGAAAACCGCGGAATCGCGTTTGGCATGTTCAGCGATGCGCGGCTTTTGTTCATTATCATTTCCATCGCGGTATTGGCGGTGCTTGCCGTTTTGTACGGCAAGACGCGGTTTCGGACAAGGTGGCTGCGCTTTGGCACCGCGCTGATTTACGGCGGCGCGATCGGAAATTTGATGGAACGTATGGCAAAGGGGTATGTGGTTGACTTTTTTGACTTTCGGTTGATTCACTTCCCGGTATTTAACGTTGCCGATATCGCGGTATGCGTCGGCGCCGTGCTGCTGATGATTCATTTTATCATCAGCGAACGGGAAGAGCAGAAAACGATGGGCGAAGGGCAGGGAAAGCAAAGTGACACAGGAGAGAACCTGGAGCGTGAATCCGCAGCAGGCCGGAGAGAGGATTGATCGGTTTTTGGATGGTGTGATGGAGGACTTTACCCGTTCGCATCTGCAAAAGCTGATCCACGATCAATGCGTCACGGTAAACGGCGGCCATGTAAAGCCAAGCTATAAGATGCGTGAGGGAGATCGGGTGACGGTCACCGTCCCCGAAGTGAAAGAGACCGATATTTTGCCGGAGCCGATTGCGCTTTCGATCGTGTATGAGGATGCGGATATGCTGGTTGTCGATAAGCCGCAGGGGATGGTGGTTCATCCTGCCGCAGGGAACGAGACGGGAACCTTAGTCAATGCGCTTTTGGCGTATTGCGGCGATACCCTGTCCGGCATCAACGGAGAAAAGCGGCCCGGAATTTTGCATCGGATCGATAAGGACACCAGCGGTCTTTTGATGGTTGCCAAAAACGATAAGGCACACCAAAGCCTGGCGGCGCAGATCAAAGCGCATAGCCTGACGAGGGCTTACCTTGCGCTGGTGCACGGCGGATTTCGAGAGGACAGCGGCACGATTGCACTTCCGATCGGCAGGCATCCGCACGACCGAAAAAAGATGGCGGTCACCGAAAAAAACGCACGCAGTGCGGTCACGCATTACTTTGTGAAAGAACGTTTTTCGGGCTATACCCTGGTAGAATGCCGGCTGGAAACGGGGCGAACCCATCAGATCCGCGTGCATATGAGTTATCGGGGGCATCCGATCGTCGGCGATCCCGTGTACGGGGTAAAAAAGGAGCCGTTCTCGTTAAACGGGCAGCTGCTGCACGCGTGGCAGATCGGATTTATCCATCCCACAAGCGGAAAATATATGGAATTTCAGAGTCCGTTGCCGGCGTATTTTGAAAAAGTTTTAAAAAGATTAAGAAATTTGTAGACAAAAACCATATCTTGTTGTATAATGGACAGAGAGCGAAAAAGCAGACGCTTTGTTAGAACGGAAAGACCGCGGCGGCGCAGATGTGCCGAAACGGAAAATTCCGCCGGAGAACGCTCTTTGGAAAGCAAGCCGGCGGATGTGCTAGGGTTGCTTTTTTGTTGTATAGGAAAGGAGAGAAATCGTCATGACGGAGCGCAAGCGGATTATGGGCGCGGAAGAAATCGCCAAAAAGCTGGATCGGATCGGCATTGAGATCGCGGAACGGAATATGTGCGAAAAAAAGCTGGCTCTTATCGGCATTGTCCGACGCGGGGTTTATTTGTCACAGCGGCTGGCACCGGTGATTCAAAAGCATATGCCAAACAGTGAGATTTTGACCGGCAGCTTAGACATTACCTTATACGGTGAAGATCATCGGATGATCGACCGTTTTCCTTTGTTAAACGGGACCGATATCCCGTTTTCGATTGCGAATATTCCTGTGGTTTTGGTAGACGATATTTTGTATACCGGAAAAACAATCCACAGAGCCTTGGATGCGCTGTTGGATCTGGAGGAGCCGTCAGAAGTTCAGCTGGCCGCTTTTTTGGATCGTGGACGGCGCTGTTTTCCTATTAGCGCGGATTATGTGGGCGCGCGGATTCCCAGTTCCAGGGTGGAACGGGTTGCGCTGCATATGGAAGAGATTGACGGTGTTGACGAGGTTATCATAGAAAAGGAGAGTTTTTAAAACGCATGAAGCATTTATTGGGGCTAAGAGATGTATCCGCCGGTGAAATTGAAACCATTTTAAATGAGGCATTCCGCATGAAACGGGAGGTGTTGCTCGGCAATAAAAAAACGGGTGACTTAAACGGTAAAAGCGTGGTGACCTTGTTTTATGAAAACAGCACGCGTACCCGTCTGTCCTTTGAGCTGGCGTCCAAATACCTGGGCGCGACCGCGGCGAATATTACCGCGTCCGGCAGCAGTGTCGCAAAAGGAGAAACGCTGATCGATACGGCGAAAACGATTCGGCAGATGGCAGCGGACGCCGTAATTATCCGCCATCCGTCCTCCGGCGCACCGCATCTGGTGGCAGAGCATGTCGATACCGCCGTGATCAATGCAGGAGACGGTATGCACGAGCATCCGACCCAGGCGCTGCTTGACCTTATGACAATCCAGGAGAAAAAGGGAACACTTCATGGGCTTAAGGTTGCGATTGTCGGCGATGTCAAGCACAGCCGCGTCGCGCGGAGCAATATTTACGGTCTGAAAAAAATGGGGGCGGAGGTTGTTCTCGGCGGCCCTTCTACCCTGATGCCGGCCGAGATTGAGCAAATGGGCGTAAAGGCGTACTATGACGTTGACCGCGCGGTGGAAGGCGCCGATGTCATTATGGGACTTCGGATTCAGTTAGAGCGCCAGAAGAAGGGCTCCTTCCCCACGGTACGGGAATATCATAAATATTTTGGAATCAACGACGCGCGGCTCCGCAAGGCGGCGCCGGACGTGATTGTCATGCATCCGGGTCCGGTGAACCGCGGCGTGGAACTGTCCGCCGATGTAATTGACGGTGTAAAATCCGTGATTGAGCAGCAGGTCACCAACGGTGTTTGCGTTCGGATGGCGGTCTTAAACCTTTTGATCGGCGACAAGAGATAAAACAGGAGGATGAGCATGGGCTTACTGATAAAAAACGGGTTGGTGATTGACCCCGAAAACGGAATCGAAGAAAAGCTGGATCTTTGGATTGAGGACGGTATCATCTGCGCCGTGGGACACGATTTGTCAGCGGACGGCGCGGAGGTGTATGACGCAAAGGGCTGCGTGGTGGCGCCGGGACTTGTGGATCTGCACGTGCACTTTAGAGAACCGGGCTTTGAATATAAGGAAGATATCGAAAGCGGCAGCCGCGCGGCGGCAAAAGGCGGCGTGACGACGGTGGTCTGTATGCCGAATACGAAACCGGCGGTAGATCGCCGGGCTTTGGTTGAATATATCGTAAACCGCGGCAAGCAGGTGGGGCTTTGCAACGTTTTGACCTGCGGATGTATCACAAAAGGGCAAATGGGCGAGGAGCTTGCGGAGATCGGCGAACTGAAGGATGCCGGCGCAGCGGCGATATCGGATGACGGCAGACCGGTGTTATCTTCATCCCTGATGCGCAAAGCGTTAGAATACGCCAAGATGTTCCAAATCCCGGTTTTCTCCCATAGTGAGGATTTGGATTTGGTGGACGGCGGCTCGATGAACGAGGGTAGCGTGTCAACCAGACTCGGCCTGCGCGGCATCCCCAAGGCGGCCGAGAGCGTCGCAGTAAGCCGCGATGTGCTGATTGCGGAGCAGGTGGGCGGCAGACTGCACGTCTGCCCCAAAAATTCCATTGATGCAATTCGTGCCGCAAAGGCACGGGGCGCACAGATCACGGCCGAGACCGCGCCGCACTACTTCAGTCTGACGGACGAGGCGTGCGAGGGATTTTGCACCAACGCCAAGATGAATCCGCCGCTGCGCGACCGCGCGGATGTGGAGGCGGTGATCGCAGGTTTAAAGGACGGCACCATCGATGCGATTGCGACCGACCACGCGCCGCACCACCGCGATGAAAAAGAGGTGGAGTTTGATCAGGCGTGCAATGGCATTGTCGGGCTTGAGACCTCGCTTGGTGTGGGAATGACTTATCTTGTGCGCACCGGCGCATTGACGCTGCCGCAGCTGATTGAAAAGATGAGTACGGCGCCGGCAAAGATCATTGCATCTGACCGGGGTACGCTGGGCGTCGGCAAGGCGGCGGATGTTGTGGTGTTTTGCCCGGACGAATCCTATGTGGTGGACGCGGCATCGCTTGCGTCTAAGGGAAAGAACACGCCCTATGACAAAAAAACACTGTGGGGCAAAGTAAAGCTGACCGTTTGCGGCGGAAGAATCGTATACCGCGACACGGAACGGTAAGATTGACGGCAGATAGAACAGGAGGACATCATTTTGATCGATACATTGATAAACAAGATTATAGAAAAGAAAAACCCTACCGTTGCAGGTCTGGATCCCAAGCTGGATTATGTGCCGGAGGATATGAAACAGGCGGCCTTTTCGGAATACGGTGAAAATTTCACCGGCGCGGCGCAGGCAATTTTACAATTTAACAAAACCTTGATTGACGCTCTTTGCGATATCGTTCCGGCGGTGAAGCCGCAATGCGCTTATTATGAAATGTATGGGATTGAGGGAATGCGCTGCCTTTATGAGACCATACGCTATGCGCAGAAAAACGGGATGTACGTAATTCTGGACGCAAAGCGCGGCGACATTGGCGCAACCTCAGAGGCATATGCCAGGGCGTATCTC
>URTH01000084.1 GCA_900550775.1 uncultured Eubacteriales bacterium
AGGAAGTAGAAATCTACTACCGCTTCATCGGCAAAATCGACTGACCTTTCTTTTTCATCTAACAATATCTTTAATTAAGGGAAACGGGGAGATGGCTGCTTTTTATAACGAAGAGGCAGGCCGTTACCGGCCGGATTCGCCGGCATATCTGTCCAACAAGGCGTACTTTTTGAACCAATGCGCCCAAGTGAAAGAAGAAAGGAAGAATCCTTGATGAGTTGTCAGGAAGAAATAGCCAGAATTATGAACCAAATAGAGACCAATGAGACAGCATCGCGGCGTATAGCGAGGCGGTGTTGCTGCTGTTGCGCAACCGGGGCAACCGGGGCAACCGGGGCAACCGGGGCAACCGGCGCAACCGGCGCAACCGGGGCAACCGGCGTAACCGGCGTAACCGGCGCAACCGGAGCAACCGGAGCAACCGGAGCAACCGGCGTAACCGGCGTAACCGGCGCAACCGGCGTAACCGGCGTAACCGGCGTAACCGGCGCAACCGGAGCAACCGAACGGGAAGAAGAATTGCTGACCAACGGGGGAATGGAAACCTTTGAGGGAAACTTACCGACCGGCTGGAGTTCCTCCAGCGCAGAGCTTGTGGCGCAAACGACGGCGGCGGGAGAGGTTCATACCGGGAACCCTGCCGTAAGGCTGCAAAACGATGCGAATTTGTCGCAGGAGACGGAAACGGAATCAAAGCGTTTTGATCTATCCTTTTTTGCCCTGGGAAGCGGAAATTCGGGCAGTTTAGACGTGACGCTGGACTTTATCGATGAAGCGGAGGGGACGCTTGGCAGCACGCTGCTTACGATAACGCCCGGCAACCTTCCGGGAACCGCGCCGCTGTTTGGCACGTATCAAAAGCGGGGTATCGTTGCGCCGGCAGGTACGGCTACGGTACGGTTACAGTTTTCTGTCACGGCAGGGGCCGGGGAGTATGTGATCATTGATGACGTTTCTCTCATCGGCTATTTAACGGAAACAGAATAAAAGAAGGCCCGCAGCGCACGCTGCGGGCTTTCTTTATTTGCAATTAAGATTTCGGGGTGCCGTCCGCGTGGAACAGCGGCAGCGGTGCGAGATAGGTAATATCGTCCCGTTCTGCGGCGTCTCCCTCAGCCAGCACGGTCATTCGGCCGGCGATGATGCCGCCGACTTCTTTTACCAGCGTTTCCAGCGCGGTCAGTGACTCGCCGGTACTAATGACATCGTCCACAATCAGGACGCGCTTACCTCTCATGGCGGCGCTGTCCGCGCCGCTGATGCAAAGCATCTGACGGCTTACCGTGGTGATGGAATTGACATAAGTCGTATGCAGATCCTGCATATAAAGCTTTGGCCCCTTCCGGGCAACGATATAATTCTTTGCGCCGGACTGCCGCGCCATTTCATGAATCAGGGGAATCCCCTTGCTTTCGGCAGTAATCATAATATCGTATTCCGGCGCTATCGCCAGAAGCTCTCTGGCAGCGGCAACCGTAATTTCTGCATCGCCGAACATGACAAAGGCGGCAATATACAAATCGTCATTCACCCTGCAAAGGGGAAGGTGACGGGTCAGACCCGCAATTTCCATCGTATAGTGGCTTTTCATGATGAAATCATTTCCTTTCGGTCAAACTGTTAGCCCATAATGTGCAGGAACTTAAGCACGAAGTATAGAGCAAAAAGAACGGTGGTAACCCACATAACCGGTTTAACTTCTTTAATTTTCCCGGTGAGAACCTTGAGGATAACCCAGGTGAGCATACCGAACATAATGCCGTTTGCAATCGAGTATGTAAGCGGCATAAATACGACAGCGGCAAAGGCGCCAAGCGTATCTGCAGCATCGTTGTCAAACTTCACATTCTTGATGGAGCTGAGCATCAGCAGACCAACGAACATCATAGCCGGAGCCGTTGCAAACGAAGGAATCGCAAGGAAGAGCGGCGCAAATACGATGGAAATCAGGAAGAGAACGGCCGTAACAACCGAAGCAAGACCGGTTCTGCCGCCTGCCGAAACACCGGCGCTGGATTCCACATAACTTGTAACGGTCGAAACGCCAAGAGCCGCGCCGACACAGGTGCCGACCGCGTCTGCCATCAGTGCGCCCGTTGCGTGAGGAAGCTCTCCCTTTTCGTCGAGCAGGTTTCCTTTTTCCGCAACACCGATCAGAGTCCCAACGGTATCAAAGATATCCGTATAAAGGAAGGTGAACATCACAACCAGGAAGGTCGAGAAGTTTTTAGCGATATAGCTAAAATCAAAGTTACAGAAAGCAGGCGCCTCAATCTTCAGGCCATCAAACGACGGAATCAGTGAATATACGCCGTTTGCCGGATCAACCACATACCAGCCGCAAAGCTCAGCAGCAATGCCGAGAACCCATGTGATGAGGATACCGAGAAGAATGTCGCCGGGAACCTTAAAGTGGTGGAGAATGCCGATGATCAAAAGACCGGCCAGCGCCAGAACAAACTGCGGCGAGCCGAAATCACCGATTCCGAGAAGGGTGGCTTCGTTATCCACAACGATACCTGCGTTAATCATAGCAATGATGGTGATAAACAAACCGATACCGGCGGTAATACCGAATTTAAGGTTTTCCGGAATCTGGTTGATGAGCGCTTCTCTGAACTTGCAGAGTGAAAGAAGCATGAAGATAACACCCTCAATTAAAACAGCGGTCAAAGCAACGGAATAAGGAACTCCCATTGCGCCGCAGACCGAGAACGCGAAGAACGCGTTAAGACCCATGCCCGAAGCCAAAGCGACCGGATAGTTCGCAAAAAACGCCATACAAAGGGTGGCAATCGCAGCAGAAAGCGCCGTACCGGTCAGAATTGCACCGGCAGATACACCGTCGATGGTGCCGAGCTGTGACGGGTTTACCGCCAGAATGTAGGCCATTGCCAAGAAGGTGGTAATGCCGGCAATTACCTCTGTGCGCACGTTGGTTCCGTGCTCTTTAAGTTTAAAAAGTTTTTCCAAAATATTTCCCTCCCGGAAAAAATAGTGTATAATAATTTAATTTTTTTTAAATGAAAAGACGAACAGGAAAATATCCCGTCCCCCAACCCGTTTGTGACGGAAAAAACAGGATACTGCAACAATATCTATTATTTTAACATAATATTGCACAGGTTTCAACAATTTTTGTAAAATTTATTTTAAGATTTGGTTACACGGTAAAAAAATGGGAAAAACGTAAAAAATACACTTGCTTTTTGTATTCTTGCGGTGTATAATGTATTTGGTTAAGGTTGGCTTTTTGACCGGAACCGATTTCGATAAGCGAAAAGGCACACTGCGCCTTACCGCTTTGCGGAGGGGGAATCCGTCTTGGACATTGCAATACAGATTATTAAATTGTTTGGCGGCCTGGGAATGTTCTTGTTTGGTATGCATACCATGAGTACCGGACTGGAGCGTGCCGCCGGCAATCGGATGCGCCGGATTATGGAGCGTGTGACCGGCAATCTTTTTAAATCTGTCATACTCGGTGCCGTTGTGGCTGCCCTGACGCAGTCTAGCTCGGCAACCACCGTTATGGTGGTGGGCTTTGTCAATGCCGGCATCTTAAATCTGAGCCAGGCAGTCGGCATTATTATGGGCGCCAACATTGGGACAACCATTACCGCGTGGCTGCTGAGTTTAAACGATATTCCCGGCGGCGTTTGGTATTTGGAGCTGATTAAGCCCAATACACTCGCTCCGCTGGCGTTGGTGATCGGTGCGTTTATGCTCTTGTTCTGCAGCAGTAAAAAGAAGATTGTGGTAGGTGAATTTGTCATCGGCCTTGGAGTTTTATTCATCGGAATGGAGTATATGTCCGGCTCGATGGAGACTGTCTTTACACTGGTTCCGTCGCTGCAGAATCTCTTTGCCGGTGACAGTAATCCGTTTGTCGGCGTTTTAATCGGTACCGGTGTAACGGCGATTATCCAGTCCAGCGCAGCCTCGGTGGGAATGCTGCAGGCGATTGCCTCGACGACGGCGCTGTCCTTTAACGCAGCGTTTCCGATTATTATGGGACAGAACATCGGTACCTGTGTGACGGCGCTGCTCTCCAGCATCGGGACAAATCGCAATGCGAAACGCGCCGCTATGATTCATCTGTACTTTAATATTATCGGTACTATTATCTTTATGACGGTTATTTATTTACTGCAGTTTTGTATCGGGCTGCCGTTTTGGTACAGCTCGGTGCGTGCCGTTGATATTTCGATCTTTCACTCGGTGTTTAATGTATGCACTACCCTGTTGCTGCTGCCGTTTAGCAAGCTGCTGATCTGGCTTGCCAACCAGACGCTGCGCAGCGGCAAGCATGACGCAGAGGATCCGTTTGCGCTGCTGGATTCGCGATTTTTCAGTACGCCGCCGATTGCGATTGCAAACATGAAAAAAGCAATGGTAGACATGTGCAATGTTGCCTTAAAGAATGTGGTGAACTGCCGGACAATGCTGAAAACACGGGAGTTGACTTTAGACGGCGAATGTAAGGAAAACGAGGAGCTGCTGGATCAGTATGAGATTCGGCTGACAAGCTATCTGACGCAGATTTCCGAGCTGCCGCTCAGCGAGGAGGATACCCAGCGCGTGGCCGGGTATTTCCACATGATTACCAATATTGAACGGATTGGTGACTATTGCGACAACATCCGCCAGGATATCATTCAAATGGTGGAAAAAAATATTGCCTTTACCGATCGGGCAAAGCACGATTTAAATACGCTGTTTTCTGCCATTGAGGAGGTAACGCGGCTGACGTTTTCGGCCTTTGAGGCATGCGATCCCATCCTGACCCGGCGGATCGAACCGCTGGAGGAGGTTGTGGACAGCCTGCAGGAAAAGCTGGAAAAGGAGCATATGAGACGGCTGAAAAACAAGGAATGCAACGTAGAGGCCGGCGTCATCTTTTTGGAAATCATCAGCAACGCGGAGCGGATTTCGGATCACTGCTCCAACATCGGTGTGGCGATTCTGCAGGCGCAGCACGATGATAATGTGGATAACCGCCATGATTATCTGCGCGTGATTCATGCCGAGATGCCGGGAAATTACCGGGACGATTTTGAGAAGTACCGGGCGAAGTATCTGACCGAAAACGGCGAACAAGCCTAAAATAAGAACGGGGGACAGGAAAAATCCTGTCCCCCGTTTGTTGTGTTATAGGGTGTCTGCCGCAATGGCTTCATATTTTTTAAAAAACGCCGTAAGATCCGAGAATGCCGCGCTGACCCCCTCTTTTTGCAGCACCCTCAAAATGCCCTCGCGCAGTCCGGTGGTGCAGGCAACCGTCCGCGGCAGTGAGAATTCTTCCATCAGCGTATATCCCGGCAGTACGCCGCCCAGTATGGTGTCCGCGCGCCCCTGCTCCACGCCAAGCTCCTGCATCCGCTCTTGCGGGGTGCGCGTCATCAGTGCGCGGACGATCGCGTTCATATGTTTTTTTTCAATCACGTATCCGTGTGGCGAAAAGGCCGCCGTTTTATTTTGGGATAAAATGCGGTCGATGGCCGGCAGGGCAACCGCGCTGCCGCCCAATCCGATCAGAGAAAGGCCGACTGCCTCCTTTAAAAAAGGAACGCCGTCCCATGCCTTAGCCAGCGCCTCTTTGACCCGTGCCGCGTTTTCTGCCAAATCACCCTCCCGAAGAAACCGATCCGTCAGTGACATGGCACCGAACGGCAGACTGATGCGGCCGCCGATTCGACCATTGCGGACGAGAATCAATTCGGTGCTGCCGCCGCCGGTGTCGCAGATCAGCGCGTCCTTTTGCTGCGGCAGCCCGGCCAGCACACCCTGAAAATCAAAAAACGCCTCCAGCTGTCCCGATATGACGTTCAGCCGGATTCCGGTTTCGCGTTCTACGCGTTCACAAAAGGCTGCGCCGTTTTTCGCCTTGCGCACGGCCGCGGTTGCCACAGCCAGAATCTTTGTGCCGGCATCTTCGGCCATGGTGTGAAACTTTTTCAGTACCGCTGCCGTGCGTGCGGCGGCGTCTTCTCTGATGCGCTGCGCATCGCCCATGCCCTCGCTCAGCCGTGTCATGACGCGCTCTCTGGTTAATATGCGGATAGAGCCTTCTTCTTCCTCCTCCAGCAAATACATTCTTGAAGAATTGGAGCCTAAATCAATCAGTGCAAATTTCATCATCTTCCTCTCCTTCCCCGGTCGGACAAAAACCAGCCGCACGCAATCGGAATTTGGCGGATTTTTGCCTTTGGCAATCGGAAAGTCCTTCGCCGCGGTAGGCGCGCGGCGTCTGTCCTTTTATTTTTTTAAAGATTCGGATAAAATAGCTTAAATCGTTAAAGCCGCATGCAAAGCATACCTCCGTCACGCTCATCTCGCCGGCAAGCAGCATCTCGCACGCCGCCTCGATGCGATATACCGTGATATATTCAAACGGCGTCTGCCCGGTAATCTCCTTAAAATACCGGCAAAAGTAGTTGGGGCTGAGTCCGCAGGCCTGCGCCAGATCGGGAAGGGTGACTTTGGATGCGTAATTTTCCTCGATCATCTCCATCGCCGCCTTGACCTTTTCCAGCTTTACATTAAAATGTACCGTATCGCCGATATTTTTTTGCATCATGTCGGCCGCAAGCAAATACAGCTCGCCGATGACGGCGGCCTCAAAGCCGCAGCCCCTCTCCCGCATTGCGACAAACATGCGCGCAATGCCGCCGTGATCGCGGTAGCGTACTGTTTTTTGAAGCTTTGTTTTTGTAAGGTTGCGGCAGCGCGGCACGCAGTAGAGTACCGACGGCATAAAGACCAGGCATTCGTAGCGGCACTGCTTGGGGACGGCGCTGTGAATCACGCCGCCGGGAAGAAACAGGCTTTCGCCCGTCCGAAGCGCAAGCGGCCGCTCATTGATGGTAAGATGCAGGGTTCCCTCCGCGACGTGAATGATCTCATATTCCTGATGCCAATGCGTCTGCATCCGATAGCGGGGATGTGATGCGTCAATTGCATAGAGTTCTAATGGGAAATCGGCGGTGCCGCGCTGCCGCCGTTCATGATATAAGTAATTCATAGTTCCTCCCAATCGTAAAATACTTCTACTTTTTCTTAGTATAACACAAGAATTTTTACTCTGTCAATTCTATAATGATAGTATCATAAAACACTTTAAGGAGGAATGAAGTATGAACAAGCCGAAAATCGGAATCCGTCCGATTATTGACGGACGCTGGGGTGGAGTCAGAGAAAGCCTGGAGGAACAGACCATGGGCATGGCGACTGCGGCAGCCGCACTGATTGAGGAAAACTTATGCTATCAGGACGGTACGCCGGCGCAGTGCGTGATCGGCTGTACGACGATTGGCGG
>URTH01000085.1 GCA_900550775.1 uncultured Eubacteriales bacterium
CAACCCGAAATACACCTACATGGCGATTGACGGTGTGGAAAACTGTATGGCTGCGCTGCGCGAGATCGAAAACGGAAACGTGCACCACTGCTTTATTGAGATGTCGGCCTGTGCCGGCAGCTGCATCGGCGGCCCGGTCATGGAAAAATTTCACCGTTCACCGGTGCGGGATTATCAGGCGGTTGCTGACTTTGCCGGTGCGCGTGACTTTGCCGTTGCACAGCCGGACGCGCTGGCGCTGCGCAAAACCTTTACCATGATTGAGCGCAGACTCCAGCCGCCGACCGAACAGGAAATCGGCGAGATTTTGCGCCAGATGGGAAAATTCAAGCCGGCGGACGAGTTAAACTGCGGCTCCTGCGGCTATAACACCTGCCGTGAAAAGGCGGTTGCCATCTACCAGGGCAAGGCGGAGATTTCGATGTGTCTGCCGTACCTTAAGGATAAGGCGGAGAGCTTTTCGGACAACATTGTCAACAATACGCCAAACGGCCTGATGGTGCTGAACGAAAAGCTGGAGGTGCAGCAGATCAACACGGCGGCGATGCGGATGATGCATATCCGAAGCATCCACGATATCCTGGGCGATCAGGTGGTGCGCATCCTAGATCCGACCCTGTTTATGCGCGTGTTGGAGAGCGGAAGAAGCGTCAGAAACAAACGGGTCTACCTTGCCGAGTACGAGCGGTATGTTGAGCAGACCATCGTCTATGACAAGGACTACCGCCTTTTAATCTGCATTATGCGCGACATCACCGATGAGGAAAACCAGAGAGAGCGCAAGGAGGACATCAGCCGGCAGACCGTGGAGATTGCCGACAAGGTGGTTGACAAGCAGATGCGGATTGTGCAGGAGATCGCCTCGCTTTTGGGTGAAACGGCGGCCGAGACCAAGATTGCGCTCACCAAGCTAAAGGAGACGATTGCGGATGAATAATTTGTGCGCGGACATTGGATATAAAAGCATTAACCATGAGGGTGAGCAGCTTTGCGGCGACCACGTGGACGTGGTGGAGCAGGGCGAAAATTCGACCGTGATTGTCCTGGCGGACGGCCTGGGCAGCGGCGTTAAGGCAAGTATTTTATCCACCCTGACCTCAAAGATTATCTCAACCATGATGGCGGAGGGCTTGTCGATCGAAGAATGCGTCTCGACCATTGCGGCGGCGCTGCCGATTTGCAGCGTGCGCGGCGTGGCGTATTCCACCTTTACCATTATCCATCTGGTTGACAACGTGCGCGCCGAATTGATCCAGTATGACAATCCGCAGGTGATTTTGTTTCGGGATTATCAGAACTATGACTATCCCAAGACCGAAAAGAACATCGGCGGTAAAACGGTGTACCAGTCGGTGATTGACTTAAAGGAGAACGACATCTTTGTCGCGATGAGCGACGGCTGTCCCCATGCCGGGATCGGGATTGCCTATAACTTTGGCTGGAAACGGGAGGACATCATCGACTATCTAGAGCCGCTGACCGTCAACGATTTTACGGCCAAGACCCTGGCGACCATTTTGGTGGACGAGTGCAACAAGCTCTACGGCGAAAAGCCGGGCGATGACGCGACCGCCTGCGTGGTTCGGGTGCGGCGGCGTGCGCCGGTCAACCTTTTATTCGGGCCGCCGTCCAACCGTGACGACGCGGATCGCATGATGTCGCTGTTCTTCTCCAAGGAGGGCAAGCACATCGTCTGCGGCGGTACCACCTCGTCCATCGCGGCCAAATACCTCGGCAAAAAGGTCATACCGAGCCTGAATTTTGAGGATCCGGAGATTCCGCCGATTGCGGAGATTGAGGGCGTGGATCTGGTGACCGAGGGCGTGATTACGGTCAATAAGGTGTTGGAATATGCCAAGGACTATCTAAAGAGCAACGAGAGTTATACGCATTGGGGCTACAAGCGTGACGGCGCGTCGCTGATTTCGAGAATGCTGTTTGAAGAGGCGACCGACATCAACTTTTACGTTGGCCGGGCGGTGAACCCGGCACACCAGAATCCGGATCTGCCGATCAACTTTAATATCAAGATGAACCTGGTCGAGGAGCTTTCGCAGTGCTTAAAAGAGATGGGAAAGCGGATCAAGGTGAGCTATTTTTAAAACCTGTTTCGGTCAGGAAATTTTGAAAAGATTTCGTTTTCGGCGGACGTCTTGCCGGGACAGCGATGCAAAAAGATTGTGATTTTTCAATTACAGGGCATATCGGGCTTGATTCCCGTGTGTCTAAGGGAGAAGGGTTAAGAAATGCGAAAATTTGATACCAAGGTACAGCATTTAAAATACAAGGTGCTGCGTGAAGTGGCACGGCATGCCTGGGCGGACACGCTGCTGGAAAACGTGCTGAATATTCCCAAGGAAATCGTACCGGGCAACACCCCGACCATGCGCTGCTGCGTGTATAAGGAGCGTGCCATTTTGGCCGAGCGCGTGCGGCTTGCCATGGGCGGCGATCAGGAAAATCCCAACGTGATCGAGGTCATTGAGATCGCGTGCGACGAATGCCCGATGGGCGGCTATGAGGTAACCAACGCGTGCCGCGGCTGCCTTGCCCACCGCTGCGAGGACGTCTGCCGCCGCGGTGCGATTTCGTTTGATCACCATCACGTGGCGCATATCGACAAGTCGAAGTGCGTGGGCTGCGGCGCCTGTGCCAGAGTTTGCCCGTTTACGGCGATTGTTAACCGCAAGCGCCCCTGTCAGAACGCATGTAAAATCAAGGCGATCTCGATGAACGAGACCATGGCGGCGACCATTGACAACGACAAGTGCATTGCCTGCGGCGCCTGTGTGTACCAGTGTCCGTTCGGGGCGCTGACCGATAAATCGTTTATCCTAGACTGCATCGACTTTATCAAAAAGAGCGAAAATAACCAAAAATATAAGGTATACGCCCTGGTCGCACCGTCGATTTCCAGCCAGTTTACCTATGCAAAGCTGGGTCAGGTGATACGGGGACTGAAAGAGCTTGGCTTTTATACCGTGATCGAGGCCGCGCTCGGCGCCGACATGGTGGCGTATGCGGAATCGAAGGAGCTGACCGAAAAGGGATTTTTAACCAGCTCCTGCTGCCCGGCGTTTGTGGACTATGTGCATAAAAACTTTCCGGATTTGGTGCCGATGATCTCACACAATCTGTCCCCGATGGCAACGCTTGCAAAATATATCAAGGAGCGGGACGAAAACGTCAAGATCGTCTTTATCGGGCCGTGTACCGCCAAGAAGATGGAGGTACAAAAGGAGGAAGTGCGCCCTTATGTGGACGCCTGTCTCACCTTTGAGGAGTTGCAGGCGCTCTTTGACAGCCGCGACATCGATATCACCGCGCTTGAGGAGGACGTACTGGATAACGCGTCCTACTTTGGCCGCATCTTTGCGCGAAGCGGCGGTCTTTCCGACGCGGTAAAGCAAGGACTTATTGAACACGGCGCGGAGGACTTTGTGCTAAAGGCGGTGGCGTGTGACGGGATCGAGGCCTGCCGCACCGCGCTGCTTAAAAAGAGCAAGAATCTGCTGGACGCAAACTTTATTGAGGGCATGGCCTGTGTGGGCGGCTGCATCGGCGGCGCCGGCTGCCTGACCCACGGCGAGAAGAATAAGTCAGAGGTAGATAAATACGGCAACGAGGCGCTGGAAAAGACAATCGGGGATGCCATTTCCCAGCTAAAATAAAAAAAGGACGGGAAAACCAATGCGGTTTTCCCGTCCTTTTTAAAATCCTTCTTTGCGGCGCTGTCTGCGCAGTTCCTGGCGGCGTTCGCCGGCCTCCCATTCCTCACGTTCCTCTCTGGTGATGGGAATCAGGCGCGGCACCCTGGTCGGATGCTCGTTTTCGTCTAAGGCGACCATCACGATGTAGGCGGTGTTAATCAGCCGGTGCGTACCGTCCAGGCTCTCGACATAGGTTTTGACGCAGACCTCCATCGAGGTCGTCCCCACGTGAGTCAGCGTTCCCGTCAGCAGTACGGTGTCATTGGCGTAGGCCGGCCCTTTGAATTGCAGACTGTCAATGGCGGCCGTGGTGACATTCTTTCCGGAATGCCGCCGTGCGACAATGGCAGCCACCACGTCAATCCATTCCAGCAGCTGGCCGCCGAAGAGGCGGTTGTAGCCGTTGATGCTGGATAAATTTAAGATTTGCAGCTGCTCGGTATAAGAATCCGTATTTTCCGTTTTCTTCTTTGGTGCTTGCGCTCAATGCGAATCCTCCTGTTCTTCTGTGATACAAATTTTCTGATTCAATCCCTGTCGCGTCAATCCCTATCGGGATCTGTGGCGGAATGTATCTGCCCTTTCGGACAGACGCGCATACAAATACCGCAGACCGAGCCGCGGCCGATGCGCTGAAATTCCCGTTTCATGTAGTCGCTGCACGCCTTGGCGTCTAAAATGACGTCCCGATTGTCGCCGCTGTGCCATAGCTTACCCGTGATGGCCATGGCCGGACAGGCCGCCGCGCAAAGACGGCAGCTGCCGCAGGGACAGGACGGCGTTTTAAAATCCTCCGCCGCCGGGTAATCGGTCAAAACAGTGCCGAGCCGCACCCTGGGGCCGTTTTGGGTTGACAAAAACAGGCCGCTCTTTCCGATGGCGCCAAGTCCGGCGCGGACGGCGGCCAGCTTGTGCGAAAAGATGCCCTGCAAGCCGTTGACGGACTGCGATGCCGGGATCGGTACATAGCGGTACCCGTCCTTTGCCAAAAGCCGTCCGCAGCGGAGCGACAACTGATCGATTAAGGCGTTGACCGCGCGGTAATGGTGAAAGTATGTATGGGTCGGCGCGCCGTCAATCTGATCGACAATGGCGTCCGAGAGCGGCACGGTGTACGAGATGGCGTAGGAAAGCTGAAACGGGGAAGCGTCCGGCTCGATGCGGCAAAAGCCGACCTGACCGGACCCGTGCGAGAGCAAAAATTCCTCAATTTCCCGGTTTTTGTGCATGGTTTTCGTCCTCCAAAGCCCGGATGTCGTTTAAATAGTCCAGGGTTTTTAAGTGCTTTTCTAAAAATAATTCGGTACAGTATTCCCCAAGGGCGCTCAGATAGCGGAGCGAGGACGGCGGCAGCGTGAACGAAAAAACGTGCTTGTCCTCTGCACCGGCTATGTAAGAGATCGCCTGTAAAATCGCCTTGCCGCACGCGATTCCCTCGCCGCTGTGCAAGGCCTTGCACGATTCGCAGTACGCCGCGCCATTACTTGGCACAAACACAACCGGCTCCGGCGCGCCGCACGCGCTGCACGCGGATAGCGGCGGAAGAAGCCCCTGCAGCGATAGACTGCGAAACTCATAGGCGGCCTTGACCTGCTCGCGCGGCTTTTTGTTATGTTCAAGCAGATACAGGGCGTTTAAAAGCAGAGAAAGCTGCTCCGGGTCGGGATGGTTTTCCTGGACGGTGGCGTTGGTGATGTCGCAGAGGTAGGCGGCATAGGCCATGTCCTCCAGCGACATTTTCAGACCGCGAAAGGTCTCGATCACCTCGGCGGCGTTGAGCTTATAAAGGCTTTTGCTGCGCCCCAAAAACAGGGTGAACTTTGCGTAACAAAAAAGCTGGGTTGCCGCCAGCATGCCGCTGCGCCCGGCGCGGACGCCGCCGGCCAGTACCGAGACGCGGCCGCCCTCCCTGGTAATCACCGTCAGAATACGGGAGCTGTCTCCGTACTTGATTTCACGGGTGATGATGCCCGTCATTTCCACAATGCCCAAAGACGCTCCCCTCCCTTTTTTCCATAGAATCTGTCGTATTTCCCAATCGAATCCGCCGTATTTAGCCGAAAGATGCCGAAATTTTGCCTTTTCAGGCGGGTTCGGATCGCTCTCTTTCAGCTAACCTGATGTTAGTAATCCAAGCGGTCAAATCCGCCCGGCACGGGCTGCCGCGCAGCCCTCTATAATTCAAACAGCACAGCGCCCCAGGTCAGGCCGCCGCCCATGCTGACAATCGCAACCAGATCGCCTCTTTTGACTCTGCCCTCTTCGACCGCCTCACAAAGCGCAATCGGTACACAAGCCGCCGACATGTTTCCGTATTTTTCAATATTGGAGAAAACCTTGTCGCTCTCCAGCTTCATCCGTTTTCTGGCGCCGTCAATAATCCGCCAGTTTGCCTGATGCGGCACCACCAGGGCAAGGTCTTCCATGCTCTTTCCGGCGTCCTCCACCACCTTGCGTGTGGCAAAATCCATTACCTTGACCGCAAATTTAAATACGGCGCTGCCATCCATCCAAATGGTACGCGGATTGCCGAACGGCCGGCGCTCATGGTCAATCTCATCGCATCGGAGACCCGGAATTGTCAGGCAATCGCCACTGGCACCGTCCGAACCCAAAAAACAGCTCAGCACGCCGGTTTCCTCTTCGGTTGCCGCAAGCACAGCCGCACCGGCACCGTCGCCGAACAAAACGCAGGTCGCGCGATCCTGATATTCGGTGATCTTGGATAAGGTATCGCTGCCCAAAACCAAAATCTTTTGATACAGTCCGTTTTCAATATATTGTACCGCAGTCGTCATGGCAAAAATAAAGCCGGAGCAAGCCGCGTTAATATCAAACGCCGCCGCACGGGAGGCGCCGATTTTCTTCTGCACCAGGCAGGAGACCGACGGCGTATACATATCCGGCGACACCGTTGACACAATGATTAAATCCAGTTCCTCCGCTTTCATTCCGGCGTCTTTTAAAGCGTTTTCCGCCGCTTTGGCCGCAAGATCCGAGGCAAATGTCGCATCATCGCTGATGCGGCGTTCCTTAATGCCGACCCGTTTGGTAATCCACTCGTCACTGGTATCCACCATTTTTTCTAAATCCGCATTCGACAGTATCCGCTCCGGGAGGTATTTGCCAAGTCCCGCTATTTTTGCATGTAATTTACTCATCTGTATCGCTTCCTCTACTTTCCTGTCCGTATTTTTGGATATTTTCCGCGATCGCATCCACCAAATGCTCCTCGGTCAGCCGTTTTGCCTGACAGATCGCATGATAAAATGCGTTGGCATTGGAGCTTCCGTGCGCCTTAATCACCGGTTTTACGGTTCCCAGTATCGGCGCGCCGCCGTACTCGGTATAATCCATCGCCTTTTTAAAATCCTTTAAGCCGCCCTTTACCATCAGCGCGGACAACTTAGTGACCGCATTTTTCAAAAAGATCTGCTTTACCATATCGGAAAAGGCAATTCCCATGCCCTCCATAAACTTTAGCATCACGTTGCCCGTAAAACCGTCACAGACCACCACATCTGCGCCGCCCAGAATCATAAAGCCGGGGATGACGCGGTGGAACACCACGCCGTCGTAAAAACC
>URTH01000086.1 GCA_900550775.1 uncultured Eubacteriales bacterium
CCTGGGAATTAAAGGACAATACATTCCGTTTTCAATATGATGCGTCACAGAATATTGTGCTCAGCGGGTACTCAAAAAATGAAACGTCCGATGGCGGTGACTGGCCGAATAAAACGGAAGCGGCGTCTGTATTGCAATTTTATGATATGCCGTCTATCGTGGTGAACGGAGAAGAAAAAGCAATCAAGTCATCGTACGGCGGAAAAGTGTATGATGCAAATATCATGATGTATAAGGATGAGCTTTATATTCCCGTTCAAATGGTGGCAGAACTCCTCGATTACGAGATTGCCGTAACGGATATTTTGTGGGATTAAATACGGTTCGTTCAATGAAAAACGCATATCACTGAAAAGCGATATGCGTTTTTTGACTCTGTTTGATGGCCGATGCGGTCAGTGACCGGTTTGTCAATGGCCGCATTGAGTGCATTTTTTCAGGAATTTTGCGGCGTGTCTGCGGCCTCATACATGGTTTTTGCCGCGTCTTTAAACGCGGTGTCTTTGACCTCCAGCACGCGGACGTGGATGGGCTTTGCCCCAAAGGCAATGGTAATGACGTCGCCGACTTTTACGTCATAGGAGGCACGCGCCGTCTTGCCGTTGACGCTGATTCGGCCGCTGTCGCAGGCCTCATTTGCCACGGTGCGGCGTTTAATCAGCCGGGACACCTTTAAATATTTATCAAGTCTCATCTTGTTGGTTCTCCTTTTCTTCAAATTCAGTGATATAGTGGTTTAAATAGCGGCTCAGCGCCAGTTCGGGATCGATATGGTGCTTGCGGCATTGATCTGCAACCCGAAAAAGCAGCGCGCCGAGTCCCAACTCGTCCATCGCAAAATCCCCTGTCTGCGGTGCGGTGTACCCGGCCTTTTCCGCTTTGCGCAAAATCTTTTCCGCACGCATCAGCGCCGGAAGAGCGGCAGAGACGCCGCGCATTTCCTCCGCTACGGTTGCCTGGCTGCGATCCCTGCGCTTGATTTCATCCCAGTCGGCAGGTTCATCTGCCGTGCCGAACAGGTGCGGATGCCGATGTATCATCTTGCGGCATATGGCGTCTGTGACATCGTCAATATCATAGCCGCCTTCCTCGGCGGCGATCTGTGCATGAAATACCACCTGTAACAGTACATCGCCGCTCTCATCGGCGATTTTTTGATTGTCACCGCTATCGATGGCCTCAACAAGCTCATAGGCCTCTTCAACTACGTGTTTTTTGATGCTTTCATGGGTTTGTTTCCGATCCCACGGGCAGCCGTCCGCGGCGCGCAGCCTTTGCATGATGGAAAGCAGATCCTGAAAGTCGTATTTCTTTTGATTCATTGTGATAACCCCATTACTTTAAAAGTTTGCATTTTGTTAAAACGGCAGCAATTTTTTCACCCTTGGGCAGACGGAGAACATCTTCGCGTGCGATTGCCTTTACCGCAAAGACGGCAAAGAGATAAGTCAGTGCGCAGACGCCGAGCTCCGCCGCAATCAGCAGCCGGCGCAGCCAGATATTGACTGCCGCGTTTTCCAAAAATCCGGGGCCGGTGACAAAGGTGCCGAGTACAAAACCGACGCCGCCCATAATCAGCGCGGCAAACAGCGGTTTTAGCAAAAAGGTGCTCGGACGGAACCGGATTTTAGCGTGGCGGATAATCTGGGTAATGTTCAGCACGGCGATGATGGTGTAGCAGATAAAGGTGCCGACCGGCGCACCGTCAATGCCAAGGTAAGGAATGCAGAAAAAGTTTACCAAAACCTTGGCGATGCCGCCGATAATCATATTGATGACCGGCAGATAAACCTTGCCGTAGGCCTGCAAAATCGCATTGGTAACCGAGACCACCGAAACGGGAATGATCGCGATACCCAAAATCGCCATAACGGATTTTGCGTTGGTGTCGCCGAAAAGGAGGAAGAGGACTTCCTTTGACAGGGAGGCAAGTCCCAGTGCACAGGGCGCTGCAAACAAGACGGCAATGCGGATGGCGCTCTCTGTGATGCTGCGCGCCTCAAGACCGTTCTTTCGTGTGACGGCGGCCGAGATGGCCGGAACAACGCTCATGCCGAGTGCAACAACCAAGGTAAGCGGCAGATTAAAAATCGTCAGCGCTTTGCCGGTATACATGCCGTAGAGGGTCGAGGCCTCATGCTGATAAAGCGTCAGTCCCTGCCAGCCCTCTTCGGCGACCTGGGTCGCAAATTTTGTTCCCTCGCGGAACATAAAATCATAATGAGAAAGCACCTCCGGCCGGGTGACAAGACGCCGGGTGATGGTTGCCATGTCGATCAGCGAGGTGAGAGAGGAGACCGATGCGCCGATGGTGATCGGAATGGCGATTAAAATCAGTTCCTTTAAAATGGTGCGGTTAGATCGCAGCGGTGCGGCCTGCGGCAGCTTTGCGCGGCGTTTTTTGGTGGCAAGATAGATGATGCTGAGCAGCAAAAAGGAAAGAAACGTGCCCGTTGTTACGCCGGAAATCGCACCGGCGGAGGCATAGACCGTCCGAAGGTGGAGGGACTGTACTTTCTTTGCGGCAATATCCACGGCAGCGGAAAGGTTGGTGTCCACGGCCATGTTCATAAAAAAGCTTGCCGCCAGCATGCCGACAATGAGCTTTGCGGAGGCTTCAATCACCTCGGAAAGCGCGGTGGGAAGCATGTTTTGGCGACCTTGAAAGTAGCCGCGGTATACAGAGGCCATCGAAACAAAAAACACGGCCGGCGAAATGGCAAGGATGCCGAGTGCAGAGCCGGGCACCGAAACCAGAGCCTCTAACTGATTATGAAATACGAAGAGGAGCGCTGTTCCAATCAAACCGATCGCAGCCAAAAAGCGCAGTGCGGTTTGAAAAATTCGCTTTGCGTCCTGTTCGTGATTTTTGGCAGTGCTTTCCGCCACCATTTTAGAAATGGCAATCGGAAAACCGGCCGTTGCGACGATAAACATGAAGGTGTAAATCTGATATGCAATATTAAAATAGCCCATTCCGTCATCACCGATTAAATTGGTGAGCGGAATTTTAAAAAAGGCGCCAATGATCTTGACAATCAGGTTTGCAATTCCCAAAACCAAAGCACCCTGCACAAATCCGTTTGTTTTGGGCGTATTTTTCTTCTCATTCAAAGCATCCAACTCCTCATCGTATTGTCCACTGAAAACCTATCTTATTATATTATACTTTCTCAAAAAAAACAACTGCTTTTCCTTATTTTTCTTGCGGATTTCGCTTATCATACAAAAAAGGATGCGGGCAATCGCCTGCATCCTTTTCAATCTTTCCTTTACGCAATCATCTGATCGCTTTGTACCTCGTCCAGTGTGCGGACAACGGAATGCTTGATGGGCTTCCATTCTACCTTTTTAAACAGGGCAATGACCGCAATCGGAACATAAGTCAGCATGAAGATCGGGAAGGTGAATAAGTTTAAAATCCGCTTTCCCTTGCTGCAGTGAATCTGATTCCATTCGGTGATGGTGGTAATTGTCCCAAGGATAAAGAACAACCCGTAAAAATTCAATAACGTCTGCAAAAGCGTTTGCAGCAGAATCGGCGTTTCGGGCGATTTTGCAATCATGCCGAGCGGTATGGCAACCGCGTTTACAATGGTGCTGATTAAGGTCAGCAGCATGGCCGGCATAATCGTCATCAGCATATCAAAGCAAGAAAAGCTGCCTTTAAAGATGCCGCGGAAGAGCTGGCCGCCGTAGTTTGCAAACACCTGATAGAACCCCTTTGCCCAGCGCAGCCGCTGCGTGTACGACTGACGGAACAGAGTCGGCTGCTCGTCATAAAGAATCGCATCGGCACAGTAACCGATGGTTTCGCCGTGGATGACGCTGTCTACCGTAAACTCGATATCCTCGGTCAGAAGATGGTGAATCCAGCCGCCGTTTTTGCGGATGATATCGGCACTGACCAAAAATCCGGTGCCGGAGATGGCGCAGCTGGTATTCAGCTGCATTCTGGAATTGTTTAAAAACTTTGCCTCACGCAGGAACCAAAGCGAGTAACCGGCAGAAATCCAGTTGCTGCCGAAATTTTTGGAGTTACGGTAGCTGGTGATGATGCGGTAGCCGGCGGAAAAGACCTTATTCATCTCAGCGATGTAGTTCGGGTCTAAAAGATTGTCGGCGTCAAAAATCATGTAGGCCGCGTATTCCTTTTCGGCATAGTCGCGGTTAATAATCTCAAACATCCAGTCGAGCGCATAGCCCTTGCCGACCTGCTTGTCGTTAAAACGCTCATAAACAATGGCGCCGGCAGAGCGTGCCACCTGTGCCGTGTCATCCGTGCAGTTATCGGCAATCACAAACACGTCCACCAGATCGGACGGATAGTTCTGATTTTTAATACTCTCAATCAGCTGCGCAATCACCGACCGCTCGTTTCTGGCTGAGACGACAACGGCATAGCGATGCAGCGTATCGGCCTCAAAATGCTTTGGCTTTTTGAGAAGTCCGACAAAAATATAAAAAAACTGATATGCATAACACAAGGTAAACACAATGGAAATCATAAAGTTCAAATAAATGATTGTTTTCATAAGAATCCCCTTATCCCGTTTGCAAGCGCCGCGGCATAATATGCGCGGCACAGTTTCCCTTACGATCATTTTTGTATTCTATAATCTATCATCTTACCATTACTTTTATATAGCTAAAATATAAATAACAAATAAAGAAAATATAAACTTTTTATAAACATGTTGGTAAAATATAGAAAATCTATGTAAATATTCAGTTTTCATGTATTAAAGTGCTAATTTTGCCCCAAAAAACTGTGCTTTTTGCATAATAAAAATGCCGTCCTATCGTTAAAAATCTACAAAATTAAAATTTGGTTACAAATACCAAACAAGAGGTAATTTTTTTGTAGACTTGGTTCATTTTATGCAAAACAAAGCGGAATAGAACCAAAATGAGAGCAGAAAAGGAAAAGCTTCCCTTAAAGAGACCGGCGGCGGATTGACGGGAGGCGGTTATCCATGCAAAGTAAAATTTCGTCTTTCCGTAAAAAGTCGGTCATAAATGGGGTATCTTTTTTGAAAAATCTGTGTTATAATGGTCTAAATATGCAGAAAAACTACGAAATGAGCAGATGGGAAGGGGTCTTTGGCAATGATACGAAAATCTCTCATTGAATTTATTTTTGACGCTGCGTCCATTGAACGGTGGAATGACCATATCCGGCCGTCACGCGGCTTTACGGAGCTGGACAAGCAGTCGCACAAGATGCTTTGCGCCTATGTGCTGGGAAAGCTGGAACCGGAGATCGACTGGGTTCGGTTGATTGAGGGTGGAATTTTTGAATTTTTGCATCGTTTGGTGCTTACCGATATCAAACCGCCGATTTTTCATCGCCTGATGGAGGAAAAGGGCAGAGAACTGAACGCGTGGGCGGTGGAACAGATTATGCCGGAGATTGCCTCGATTCCCGGCGGCTTTGCGGAGCGGTTTGCGCGGTATTTTATGGACGAGACGGAGAGCCGGCTCGAAAAGGCGGTGCTGGAGGGGGCGCATTATCTGGCTACGCAGTGGGAGTTTGGCATTATCTACGATATGTGCAGGCGGTACTACGGCATCGAAAACACCAGACACGAGATCGACAGCAAGCTGCAGCGGCTGGAACGCATGGAAAGTTTTTCGACCTTTATGCAAAATAAAAATTATCAGGGCTTTACCGATCTTTTGGGAGAACTTCGCTTTCAGCAGCGCTGGTCGCGTTCGCCCAGAATCCCCGAAACCTCGGTGATCGGGCATATGCTGATCGTGGCGGTCATGTCCTATTTGTGTTCCTGCGAGATCGGCGCCTGCGCCCAGAGAGCCAAAAATAACTTTTTGGGCGGTCTGTTTCATGATATCCCGGAGGTTTTAACCAGAGATATCGTATCGCCGGTGAAAAACTCGGTGGAGGGTTTAGATGCCCTGATTAAAAATATTGAGCAGGAACAGATGGAGCGCGTGCTTTATCCTTTGATTCCCAAGGAGTGGCAGGACGAAATTGCGTATTATACCAATGATGAGTTTGAAAATAAGGTGATGCTGGACGGAAAGATAACCTTTGTGTCCCCCGATGCCATGAACCAAAGCTACAATCATGCAAGCTATCAGCCGGTAGACGGCAAGATTATCCGCGGCTGCGATCACTTGGCGGCCTGTGTGGAGACGTATGTTTCGCATACCTGCGGCGTAACCAGCCATACCTTGCAGGGCGCCAATCGGGAACTTTGCGCGCAGTATAAAAATTCCTGTATCGGCGGCATTGATTTTGGCTGCCTGTTCGATTATTTCAGAATTTAATACAGTGTTGAAAAAATGAGGCGGCGAAAGCCGTCTCATTTTTCACGGTTTATCTCGGTAAGGTCTTTGATTACCTCGCCTGCGATGATAAGTCCCACAACCGAGGGGACAAACGCTACACTGCCCGGAACTTGCCGCCGGGCAGCACAGGTTCGTGCCGAGCCGGGTGGACAGATGCAGTGTTCTTTGCAGCTGTTTGCCGGGTCATCGATCGGACGCATCGGTTTTTCTTTGGAATAAACGACCTTAAGATGCGGAATATTTCGCTTTTTTAATTCCGCGCGCATGACGCGTGCCAGCGGACAAACCGAGGTCTGATAGATGTCTGCCACCTGAAAGGCGGTAGGGTCAAGCTTGTTGCCGGCGCCCATAGAACTGATGAGGGGCGTTCCGGCACGGTGGCAGTTTACGGCAAGCTCAATCTTGCCGGTGACGGTGTCGATGGCGTCCACCACGTAATCATAATCCTTAAAATCAAACAATGCGGCCGTCTCCGGCGTATAAAAGGTGCGGTACGTCTGTACCTGAAGCTGCGGATTGATGGAGAGCATCCGTTCTTTGGCAACATCCACCTTGTATTTTCCGACCGTGTCCCCGGTCGCGTAAATTTGGCGGTTGATGTTGGTCAGACAAACCCTGTCATCGTCGATGACGGCAATGCTGCCGATGCCGCTACGCACCAAGGCCTCCGCGGTAAATCCGCCGACGCCGCCGATGCCAAAGACGGCAACACGCGCGGCAGCCAGCTTTTCCATTGCCGCACTGCCAAGTAAAAGTTCTGTTCTTGAAAATCGATTTTGCATAAATCCTCCGTTTCATGTTTCGCGGTTTAGGTATAGGCAAAGCGGAAATCCGCGTCCCAAAAGCGGGGATCGGGTTACTCCTGTTTGTCTAAATTAAACGGTTTATTTAAATGAT
>URTH01000087.1 GCA_900550775.1 uncultured Eubacteriales bacterium
ACGGCGATCAAATCAAAATGAAATTTTTCGCAAAGTAGGTTTATCGACACGCTCAAAGCCGCGGCAAAATGCCGCGGCTTTTTTGATGCACTGTCGGTTTTTCGCTTCCTAAACGATTCTCTTTTTTTGCCTAAACGATTTCTTTTTAATAATGGTACTTTTTGCGCATCCGCAGCATAAAGAAAAGCGAAACCGCCACACCGATAAATTCACTGGAGGCCAGTGACATCCAGACGCCATCCAGTCCCCAAAGCATCGGCAGCACAATGATGCAAATCACCGGCAGTACCAGCGCCCGCGCAAACGAGATGGCCGCCGACACCGCACCGTCATTCAATGCGGTAAAGAAAGAGGACGCGTACATGTTAAACCACATCACCAAAAACGGCGTTGCGCATATCCGAAACGCACGTACCGTCATATCCCGCAGCGCCGTATCATAACCGACAAAAAAGTTGGCGATCGGCTTTGCCAGCAGCAGTGCCAGCGCGGTCATAGCCACCGCCGCAGCACCGAGCATAATCATGCTTTTTTTCAAAATATTTTTCATTTCTCCATAGTGCTGCGCACCGTAATGGTATCCCATAATCGGCGCACTTCCCGATGCATACCCGGCATAAACCCCGATAAAGATAAAGGCGCCGTACATCACCACACCGTAGGCGGCCACACCGTTTTCTCCGGCGTGCCGCATCAGCTGCAGGTTATAAAGAATCCCCGTGATGGCCGCCGAAACGCTGGTCATCATCTCAGACGCGCCGTTGGCACAGGCTTTCAGCATCGGTACAAGCTCCAGCGAGGTTTTGCGAAACCGCAGCGAGGAGGTATTCTTTTTGCTGACAAACCAGGCAAAGGGCAACACCGAGGCAACACATTGACTCAGCCCGGTCGCCAGCGCCGCACCGACGGTTCCCCACTGAAAAACTGCCATAAAAAGAAAGTCCAGCACCATGTTGGTGCAGCCGGCCGCCACAATGACACCAAGCGCCAGTTTGGGGCGTTCGGCAACGACCAGATAACTTTGAAACGTATACTGTCCCTGCAATGCAATATTAAACAAAAGACAGATGCCGCCGTAGCGCATAACGTCGCCCATCATGGCGTCTGTCGCACCGAACAGGCGTGCGACCGGCCGCAGCACGGCAATGCCGAACACTGTGAAAAACAGGCTTGTCCCCAGCATCAAAAGCATCATCATGGTAAAATATTTGGCGGCCTTTTCTTCTTTTCCCTCGCCCAGCGTTTTTGAGACCAGCGCACTGCCGCCCACACCGAGCATGGCGCCGACGCCGCCCAAAATCTGCAAATACGGAATAATTAAATTTACCGATGCAAATGCGGTCTTACCCACAAAATTTGATACAAAATAGCCGTCTACCATCCCGTAGATGGAAGTAAAAATCATCATCACGATTGACGGCATGGTAAAACGCAGCAATCTGCCATAGCTAAAATGATCCGATAATTGAATTTTCATACGTGCTCCTCTCCGTGCCGACCCTCTTGTTCGGCCCCAATTTCCTTTTGTAAAAACACCGTCAGCTTTGTCATGATTTCCAGGTACGAACCAAGCTCCTGTTCCGTCAGCGCGCGGTAAGCCCGAAACTCCGCCCTGCGCAGCCGGTCTGTGGTCACCCTTGCCAGCGCACGGCCCTTATCGGTCAAATCCATCTTTTTTTTATTGCCGCCCTCCGGCACCGTGCGAAACGCAAGCAGCCCGTCCTTCAAAAGATGCTTGACTGCCGTATTGACGGTCTGCTTGGGAAAAAAGCAGTCCCGGCACAATTCCTGCTGGGTACAGCCGTCCTCCGCGCCGGAGACCTCATATAAAATCCACATCGCCGTATCGGACAGTCCATAGTTTACCGCCGCCCGATGATAAATGGCGTCCTGTTCCTTTCTCTGCTGCTCGATCTTTTTCATAAACCGGCCAAGCTCCATGAGAATCCTCCTTCCGTGCACCTATGCATACAAAGCCCATTATAGTCCGATTTCGGACTATTGTCAAGATTTTTTCATACAAAGTATAATGTTTTCTTGTTCTGTGACCGCGAAATCGGTTCCCAAATAAAAATATGAAAGGGATTTTTGCGTTTTTTCTCCATAATTTTGGTGGATTCTGCCCGTTTCGCGCTATTGACAAGCCCTTTGGTATCTTGTATAATGGAGGGAATAAGGAGAAGGAATTGGGAAAGGGGTTTCGATCTCCCCTTTTATGACTTCGAAAATAGAAGGAGTGTGTTGTTGTGAGGCTAAAAGGTTCAGACATTGTGGTAGAATGTATGCTGGAACAGGGCGTAGACACCGTTTTTGGCTATCCCGGCGGTTCCATCCTAAACATCTACGATTCTCTTTATCAATATTCCGACCGAATCCGGCATATCCTGACCGCCCATGAACAGGGTGCGGCACACGCAGCGGACGGCTATGCCAGAAGCAGCGGCAAAACCGGCGTCGTCTTTGCGACCTCCGGCCCCGGCGCAACCAATCTGGTAACCGGCATTGCGACGGCGTACATGGATTCAGTACCTCTGGTTGCCATTACCTGTAACGTGGTAACGCCGCTGCTGGGACGTGACAGCTTTCAGGAAATTGATATTGTCGGCGTAACCATGCCGATCACCAAGCACAACTTTTTAGTCAAGCAGGCAGAGGACATCGCTCCTACCATCCGCAAGGCCTTTGCGATTGCGGCTTCCGGCAGACCCGGCCCTGTCCTGGTGGATATCACCAAGGACGCAACGGCGGACTGGGCGGAGTACACGCGCACAGAGCCTGCCAAGATCGACCGCAGCCGTGTGGAATCGGATGAGGACGGTTTTGACGCTGCCGTCAAGCTTTTGCAGTCGGCCAAAAAACCGCTGATTTATGCCGGCGGCGGCATTATCGCCGCAGGCGCGTCTGACGAACTGAAAGCGTTTCAGTCCCTTTTGGACGCACCGATTACGCTCTCTGTCATGGGTCTTGGCGCCTTTCCGGCGAAGGATCCGGCGTTTACCGGCATGATCGGTATGCACGGCACCAAGACCACCTCGCTGGCCGTGAAAGAATGTGACCTTTTGATTGCCGTCGGCGCACGGTTTTCCGACCGCGTCACCTGCGATACCAAAACCTTTGCAAAGGGCGCCAAGGTTTTGCAGATTGACGTAGACCGCGCCGAAATTGATAAAAATATTAAAACCGCCGCACATTTGGTCGGCGATGCCAAAGCGGTGCTTGCCGCGCTGAATGAACGGATCTCTCAGATGGAACATTCCCTTTGGATGCAGCAAATCGCCGCATGGAAGGCCGCTTATCCGCTGCCGCAGACCACCGGCGAGACACTGACGCCGCAATGCGTGCTGGAGGTTTTACATAAGGCCACCCACGGCGACGCCATTGTGACGACCGACGTCGGTCAGCATCAGATGTGGACGGCACAGTATTACAGCGTGAATGAGCCGCGGCACTTTATTACCTCCGGCGGTCTCGGCACCATGGGCTTTGGCCTTGGCGCTGCCATCGGCGCACAGGTGGCAAACCCCTCGGCGACCGTGATAAACGTCACCGGCGACGGCTGTTTTCACATGAACCTAAACGAGCTGTCTACCGCAGCCAAAGAGGGACTGCCCGTCATTGACGTGGTGATGAACAACAACGTACTCGGCATGGTACGGCAGTGGCAGCGTTTGTTCTACGACAAGCGTTTTTCGCAGACAACGCTGGATAAAAAGACGGATTATGACATGGTATCGCGCGGTCTCGGCGCTGACGCCTACACCGTTACCACCAGAACGGAGCTGACCGAGGCAATTTGCGCGGCGCTCTCACACCGCAATGTTCCGGCGGTGATTAACTGCATCATTGATTCGGATGCAACGGTAGTTCCGATGGTTCCAAGCGGAAAGTCCATTGAAGATCCGATCCTGGAAATTGAAATTGATTAAGGAGGAAAGCAGAATGAACACAACGCATGTTTTATCCGTTTTGGTGGAGAACCATGCCGGCGTTTTAAGCCGGGTGACCGGGCTTTTCTCCAGACGGATGTATAATATCGACAGTTTGTCGGTCGGTGAGACGGAAGATCCGAACATCTCGCGTACCACCATTGTGGTACAGGCGGATGACGACACTTTAAACCAGATCAAAAACCAGCTTGCCAAGCTGGTTGACGTCATTGAAATTACCGAGCTGCACAAGGACAACGCGGTTCTTCGCGAGCATGTCCTGGTAAAGGTCAGCGCCAAGGATCAGGCCGGCGTGATGCAGATTTGCGACATCTTCCGCGCAAAGATCGTGGATATCTCGCTGGAATACATGACGGCGGAGTTGACGGGCGCGCCCAGCAAAATCAGCGCCTTTATCTCCCTGATGGAGCAGTATGAGGTCAAGGATCTGGTGCGGACCGGACTGACCGGCCTTGCAAGGGGATAGCACCTGTGTGCAAAGCGCGGCGCTTTGCCGAAAAAACCGAAACGGGATCTTTTTGCAAACAAATTTTAAAAATAATAAATAATATCATAAATTTGGAGGAATGTAAAATGGCTAAAATTTTCTATGCAAGTGACTGTAATCTGGGTTTGCTCAGCAACAAGACCGTGGCAATCATCGGCTACGGCAGTCAGGGTCATGCCCACGCGCTGAACTTAAAGGAGAGCGGCGTTAAGGTTATTGTTGGTCTGTACGAGGGCAGTAAGTCCTGGCCGGTTGCCGAGGCTGCCGGATTTGAAGTCTTTACCGCAGCAGAAGCGGCAAAGAGAGCTGATTTAATCATGATTCTGATTAACGATGAAAAACAGGCCAAGCTGTATAAAGAGAGCATCGAGCCGAACCTGACCGCCGGCAAGATTCTTGCTTTTGCACACGGCTTTAATATCCATTTTCAGCAGATTATTCCGCCCAAAGACGTTGATGTTATTATGATTGCGCCCAAGGGTCCGGGTCACACCGTCCGCAGCGAATACGTTGCCGGAAAGGGTGTTCCCTGTCTGGCTGCAGTAGCCCAGGACGCATCCGGCAACGCGATGGATATTGCCTTGGCGTATGCGGCAGGAATCGGCGGCAGCCGTGCCGGCGTTTTAGAGACCACCTTTAAGATGGAAACCGAAACCGATTTGTTTGGTGAGCAGGCCGTTTTATGCGGCGGCGTAACCGCCTTGATGCAGGCAGGCTTTGAGACGCTGGTAGAGGCCGGCTACGATCCGCAGAACGCATACTTTGAGTGTATCCACGAGATGAAGCTGATCGTAGATTTGATCTACCACGGCGGATTCAGCGAAATGAGACACTCGATTTCCGATACCGCGGAATACGGCGACTATGAAGTTGGTAAGCGTATCATCACCGAAGAGACCAAGAAGGAAATGAAGAAGGTTCTCTCCGAGATTCAGGACGGTACCTTTGCCCGTAACTGGATCGCAGAAAACGCCGTAAACCGTCCGCACTTTAACGCAACCAGACGGATCAAGGCAGAGCATCAGCTGGAAAAGGTCGGCAAAGAGCTGAGAAAGATGTATTCCTGGAACGACGAGAAATAAGCAATATCCACATTTTGACTGCGCCCAGGGTTTGAATGCCAACCCGGTGATGTGAGAAATAGCGGGAAACGGGCGGAGCGATTGTCTCCGCCCGTTTTTTTACCAAAAATCCGATGGCTCCGTCCGTCAGCGGCGGCGCTTGGATCTCTCTCCGCGGTGCGGCATTGTCCGGCGCAAATCACTTTTTAGGAGGTACAGCATGAACAGTGACCAAATAAAATCCGGTGCGAACCGCACCCCCCACCGCTCTCTGATGAAGGCGCTGGGGCTGACGGATGAAGAAATCAAACGGCCGATGATCGGCGTGGTAAACTCGCAGAATGAGATTGTCCCCGGCCATATTCACTTAGATAATATTGCCAGAGCAGTCAAGGACGGCATCCGCATTGCCGGCGGTACACCGATTGAAGTACCGGCTATCGCCGTCTGTGACGGCATCGCCATGGGACACGAGGGAATGAAATATTCCCTGGTTTCCCGTGAGATCATCGCCGACTCGGTAGAAATTATGGCAAAGGCGCATCAGTTTGATGCCTTAGTTCTGATACCGAACTGCGACAAGGTCGTGCCGGGTATGCTGATGGCAGCGGCACGGCTGAACATCCCTGCAATCTTGGTCAGCGGCGGCCCGATGCTCTCGATGAAGTTTAAGGGCTGCTACCGCGACTTTAATACCGGCATGGAGGCGGTGGGCGCTTACCAGGCCGGAAAGATTAACGATGCAGAGCTATCCGACCTGGAAGAGGCGGCTTGTCCGACCTGCGGCTCCTGCTCCGGCATGTTCACCGCAAACTCAATGAACTGTCTGTCCGAGGTTCTGGGTATGGCGCTGCCGGGCAACGGCACCATTCCGGCTGTCTACGCGGAGCGAATCCGCCTGGCGAAAAAAGCCGGTATGCAGATTATGGAGCTTTTGAAGAAGGATATCCGTCCGAGGGATATCATGTCCCCGGACGCCATCTATAACGCGCTGCGCGTGGATATGGCGCTGGGCTGCTCTACCAACTCGATGCTGCATCTTCCAGCCATTGCCCATGAGGCAAATGCGGAATTTACCCTGGACTATGCCAATCAGATCAGCGCCGACACCCCGAACCTTTGTCACTTAGCGCCGGCCGGCGCGCATCATGTTCAGGATTTATACGCCGCCGGCGGCGTGACTGCGCTGATGAACGAGCTTAGCAAAAAGAATCTTCTGCGCGAGGATACCTTGACGGTCACCGGAAAAACCCAGGGCGAAAACATCGCCGGACACCCGGTGCTTGACTATGATGTCATCCGTCCGATTGACAACCCCTATTCCAAGACCGGCGGCATCGCCGTATTAAAGGGAAACCTTGCCCCCGATGTATCGGTGGTAAAGCGCAGTGCCGTGGCGGAAGAAATGCTGGTTCACGAAGGCCCGGCCAAGGTCTTTGACAGCGAGGAAGAGGCGATTTCTGCCATCTACGCCGGAAAAATCGTAAAAGGCGACGTTGTGGTTATCCGCTACGAGGGACCGAAGGGCGGCCCCGGTATGCGTGAGATGCTCTCGCCGACCTCTGCCATCTGCGGCATGGGACTGGATAAGGACGTTGCACTGATTACGGACGGCCGTTTCAGCGGCGCAACCCGCGGCGCGGCAATCGGCCATGTATCGCCGGAGGCTGCCGAGGGCGGCAACATTGGCCTGGTGCAGGA
>URTH01000088.1 GCA_900550775.1 uncultured Eubacteriales bacterium
CTTTTTAAAAAGCCTAAACCGCATGAATGACCTGGTGGACGGCTGCCGCATTGAAGGAAAATTTCTGTTAAACGGAACCGACATTTACCGCGATATCGATGTCACGATTTTAAGAAAACGCATTGGCATGGTCTTTCAAAAGCCCAACCCGTTTCCGATGAGGATCTATGATAACATCGCGTACGGGCCCAGGATTCACGGCATCAAGTCCAGAGTCAAGCTGGACGAGATTGTTGAATCCTCGCTCAGGCAAGCCGCCATCTGGGACGAATGCAAGGATCGCCTAAAGAAAAGTGCGCTCGGCATGAGCGGCGGTCAGCAGCAGCGGCTTTGTATCGCACGGGCGCTGGCCGTCAAGCCGGAGGTTCTTTTAATGGACGAACCGACGTCGGCTTTAGACCCGATTTCTACCTCGAAAATCGAAGAACTGGCGATGAACCTTAAAGAGGACTACACCATTATCATGGTAACGCATAACATGCAGCAGGCGCTGAGAATTGCGGATAAAACCGCGTTCTTTCTGCTCGGTGAGCTGGTGGAATTTGACGATACCGAAACGATGTTCTCCACGCCGAAGGACAAGAGATGCGAAGACTATATTACAGGGAGGTTTGGCTGATGCGAAATCATTTTGACGAACAACTGCGCGTTTTGGATAACGAGCTGATTACGATGGGCGCCCTGTGTGAAGAGGCCATCGAAAATGCCATCAAATATTTAACCGTAAACGAAAGTACGCTGCTGCAAACCGTCCACGCCATTGACGATCAGATCGATCAAAAGGAACGGGATATCGAAAACCTTTGCATGAAGCTTTTGCTGATGCAGCAGCCGGTCGCAAAGGATTTGAGAAAAATTTCCTCCGCACTGAAAATGATCTCTGATATGGAACGGATCGGCGACCAGGCCTCTGATATCGCCGAGATTGCGTCTTTTGTCAACAGCAGCGGCTATACCGGGTCGGTGCATATTGAGGACATGGCCGAAGCGACCATGTCGATGCTGACAAACAGTATCGACTCCTTTGTCCGCATTGACGGCGCACTGGCAAAAAAGGTGATCGATCAGGACAATACGGTCGATCAGCTGTTTGAAAAGGTAAAGCGGGAACTGATCGAAAATGTCAGAAACGCCTCCGACGGTGCAGAGGCTCTGATTGACCTTCTAATGATCGCAAAGTATTTAGAGCGTATCGGCGACCACGCCGAAAACATCGCCGGCTGGGTACTCTACTTCATCACCGGCGATCACGAAAGCGTCCCCAACTGATTTTATCCTTGAAGATACGGTTTGCCTGTGATATACTGACTGTAAGAATAAAAAATGCACCGGTCTTCCTTTAAGATCGAACGTAAGAAAGGAAAGTCTCTATGATTTATTTTGTAGAAGATGATGATAATATCAGAAAACTGGTCAGCTATGCACTCACCAAGGAAGGGTATGCGGTTTTAGATTTTGCAAGACCCCCGCTCTTTTGGGCTGCAATAGAAAAAGAACTGCCGGAGCTGCTGCTGCTGGATATTATGCTCCCGGAAGAGGACGGGCTTTCCATCTTAACCAAGCTGCGAGACGACCCGAAAACAAAACGGTTTCCCATTATGATGCTGACCGCCAAGGGAAGTGAATATGACAAGGTAACCGGCCTGGATCTTGGGGCGGATGATTATATCGCAAAGCCGTTTGGCATGGTGGAGCTGACCGCAAGGGTGCGCGCGCTGCTGCGCCGCTGCGAAACCAATCGGGAATGCAGCGGATATACCGTTGATACGCTCAACGTGGACACCCAAAAGCACACCGTAACCATCGACGGTGCGGAGGTTTATCTGTCCTTTAAGGAATACACGCTGCTTATCACCCTTCTTTCCGCAAAGGGCGCTGTCGTGAGCCGCGAAACTCTGCTCAACACCGTTTGGGGCGAATACTATGAAGAGTCCCGCACATTAGATGTCCATATCCGAAAACTCAGAATCAAGCTTGGCAAATACGGTTCTTTGATTCAAACCGTGAAAAATGTCGGCTATAAAATAGGGGGCGATGTCCGTGACCGGTAAGATTTGGCGTTCTGTTTTCTTTACCTCTGTCCTGATTCTTTTGCTCAGTTTTGCCTTTATGACCGCGATTTTGTACCCGTTTTTTGAGGGGCAAATCGTCAAGGAACTAAAGAGCGAGGCAAACTATGCGGCCTATTCCGTTGCGCAGGACGAGGCCGGTTTCTTTAAAAATTTTAACGACCGTGACCGTCGTGTCACACTGATTGCGCCGGACGGCAGGGTGTTAAACGACACCGCCGAGGACGCGGAAAAACTGGATAATCACCGAGACCGCAAAGAGGTGCAGCAGGCGCTCCTTAGCGGAGACGGCACCAGCATCCGTTATTCCGATACCCTGACGGAAAAGACGGTTTATTATGCAAAGCGGCTCGAAAACGGAAACATTCTTCGGGTTTCGACAAGGCAATACACCATCGTAACCATTCTGCTCAGTCTGGTTCATCCCTTGCTGGTGGTATTGATTTTAGCACTTCTTCTCTCCTTCCTGCTCTCGTCCAGAGTTGCAAAAAGCTTTATCCGGCCGATCAACAATCTTGATCTTGACCACCCGGAAAACAACGATGTCTATCAGGAGCTCTCTCCGCTGCTTCGTAAGATCGCGGTGCAAAAAAAGACCATTACAAAACAGTTAGAGGACGCCGGCCAAAAACAAAAGGAGTTTCATCTACTTACCGAAAATATGCATGAGGGCTTTTTGGTCATCGACCACGAGCGTTCGCTCTTATCCTACAACTCCGCAGCATTACGGCTTTTGGGCGCGGACGGCGCGCAGCACACAAACGTCCTCACCTTAAACCGTACCCCTGAATTTCGTGAGGTGGTTGACAGCGTGTTAAACGGAGAGCGGATGGAATGCTCCATGCAGCGCGGCGATCTGACCTATCAGCTGATCGGAAACCCCGTGACGGAGAATCACAAGGTCATCGGCGGCATTATTATCATCTTTGACATTACCGAAAGCGCAAAGCGTGAGACGCTGCGCCGTGAATTTACTGCAAATGTCTCCCACGAGCTGAAAACGCCGCTGACCTCGATTTCCGGGTTTGCCGAACTGATGAAACGTGGCGACACACCGCCCGATCTGGTGGTTGATTTTTCAAACTCGATCTATGATGAATCCCAGCGGCTGATTCATTTAGTCAGCGACATCATCAAGATATCGCAGCTGGACGAAAATTGCATCGAATATACCAATGAGGATATCGACTTATATCGGCTCTCCGATGAGGTGTTAAAACGGCTCAAGGGCGAGGCTGAGAAAAAGCAAGTTACCTTCTCCCTTTGCGGCGAATCCGCTACGGTACACGGCGCTGCCAAGATCTTGGATGAGATGATCTATAACCTGTGCGACAACGCGCTGAAATACAACCGTCCCGGCGGCTGCGTTACGGTACAGATCAAAAATACAGATGGTCACGCGGCGCTGTCTGTGTCAGACACCGGGATTGGGATTCCGGCTGCCGAACAGAGCCGCGTGTTTGAACGCTTCTACCGCGTGGACAAAGCGCGCTCCAAATCGATTGGCGGCACCGGGCTTGGGCTGTCGATCGTCAAACACGGCGCAATTTATCACAACGCAGAAATCAAATTAAAAAGCACTCTGGGGCAAGGAACCTGCATCACCATCTCCTTCCCCAAAACAAACGAAACGGACGCCTGACGGCGTCCGTTTTTTTCGTTTCTATTTTGCGTAGACACGTTCGATCCGCGCCATAGCCTCCTTGGTTGCCTCCGGGGTTCCGAACGAAGTCAGACGGAAGAATCCGTCACCGCTCTTGCCAAAGCCCTCGCCCGGCGTGCCGACCACGTTGGCTCTCTCCAGCAGATCCTCAAAGAACGTCCAGGAATCCATCCCGTTCGGGCATTTCAGCCAGATATACGGCGAATTTTTACCGCCGATATGCCAGATGTCAAGCCGTTTTAAGCAGTCGCTGATGACCTTTGCGTTTTCCTGATACACCTTCAGATTTTCTCTGCACTGCCGCATTCCCTCCGGGGTAAACACGGCCGCCGCACCGCGCTGCACAATGTACGGCACACCGTTAAACTTGGTCGTCTGACGGCGCAGCCAGAAGTGGTTCAGCACCGCACCCTCTCTTACAAGATCCAGCGGAACAACCGTATAGCCGCAGCGCGTTCCCGTAAAGCCTGCCGTCTTGGACAGCGAGCAAAACTCGATCGCACAGGTTCTTGCCCCATCGATCTCAAATATGCTGCGCGGACACTCTTGATCGGTGATAAACGCCTCATATGCGGCATCGTAGAGCAGCACCGCGCCGCAGCGGTTTGCGTAATCGACCCATTCCTTTAACTGGCTGCGGTGATACGCCGCGCCGGTGGGGTTATTGGGAGAACAGAGGTATATAATATCGGTATCAAATGCCGGCGGCATCGGGAGAAATCCGTTCTCCTGATTTGCCTCCAGATAGGTGATTTCCCGTCCGGCCATCACGTTGGTATCTACATAAACCGGGTAAACCGGGGAGGGGATCAGCACGCGGTTCTCCTTGCCGAACAGATCCAGAATATTGCCAAGATCACTCTTGGCGCCGTCGCTGATAAATATTTCCTCCATGGAAAGAGTCACGTTTGCCTCTGTCTTATAATACTCCGCGATCCTCTCACGCAGAAAATCATAGCCCTGCTCCGGCCCGTAACCGCGGAAGGTTTCTGCCTTTCCCATTTCGGCAACCGCCTCTGTCATGGCGTCTACCACCGCCGGGCAGAGCGGACGGGTTACATCGCCGATGCCCATGCGGATGACATTTGCCTCCGGGTTTTCCTCCCGAAACTTTGCAACCATTTGGTTAATGCGGGAAAACAGATAACTCTCCGCAAGCTGCTTATAGTTTTCATTGATCCTCAATTTTGTCACCCCTCTAAATTTCTACTTCACCGCTAAATACCGTTTCCGCCTTTCCGGTCATAAACACCGTCTCGTCCGTGTAACGGATTCTGAGATCGCCGCCCAAAAGCTTTACGGTAATCTCTTCGCCCTTTTCACAGTAGCCGTTCTTCACCGCGGCCACCGCACTGGCGCAAGCGCCGGTACCGCATGCCATGGTTTCACCGCTGCCGCGCTCCCACACGCGCATCTGCACCGTGTGGTTGTCTAAGATACGGACAAATTCCGTATTGACGCGCTCCGGGAAGAGCGGATTAAATTCAAACGCCTTGCCCTCTTTGGCGATATCCATGTTCTCCAAATCGTCACGGAATACAACGCAATGCGGATTTCCCATGGATACGCAGGTGATGCGCTCCGTCTTGCCGCCGATTTCCACCGCGCGGTCAACCACTTCTTCGCCGTCTAAGCATACTGGCACCTGATCCGGCAAAAATTCTGCCTTGCCCATATCGACGGTCACTTCATAGACCTTATCGCCGCGCACCGCGAGATCCAGCGTCTTAATGCCGCTGAGCGTATCGACTTTTAATATCTTTTTCTTTACGCGGCCGCTGTCGTACAGATATTTTCCGACGCAGCGAATCCCGTTGCCGCACATTTTACCCTCGCTGCCATCCTGGTTAAAGATCCGCATCTTTGCGTCTGCCACATCGGACGGGCATACCAGAATAATACCGTCACCGCCGATGCCGAAGTGATACTGCGAAAGCCGCACACTGAGCGTTTCGGGGTTGTCCACCTTCTGGTCAAAGCAGTCAATGTAGATATAGTCGTTGCCGCAGCCCTGCATCTTGGTAAACCGAAGCCGCATGGATTCGCGGTTCATATTCGCGATATCGACCAGTTCAATATTGCCCTGGTTGTAACGGCTCTTCATACTGGAGGCCAGCGCCGCCGCCGTATCAAGCGAGGTCAGACACGGGATGCCGAGTTCAACCGCCTTACGGCGCAGCTTTACGCTGTCTCTTGCCGGCAGTCTGCCCTTTGCGGAGGTCGAGATGATAAACTGAATCTTTCCGCTTTCTAAAAGCGTCATGGTATTTTCGTCCGCCTCATGAATCTTATTGGCACGGGTAACCTTAAGCCCTGCCTTTTCCAGCACACCGGCCGTACCCTCGGTGGCGTAGATCGAAAGGCCGATATCCGCATAGCCGCGCACCACATCAACGATCTCACCCTTATCCGAATCCCGTACCGTAACCAGTACGCCGCCTTCCTTTTTCATATGATAGCCGGCCGCGGTCAAACCTTTGTAAACGGCCTCCTCCATGGTTCTGGCAATGCCCAAAACCTCACCGGTGGACTTCATTTCAGGTCCCAGCTGCGTATCCAGATCGCTCAGCTTTTCAAACGAGAAGATCGGCACCTTGACGGCATAATACGGCGAATTTTGATAAAGTCCCGTGCCGTAGCCCATATCCTTCAGCTTTTCGCCCAGCATGATCTTGGTTGCAAGATCCACCATCGGCACGCCGGTCACCTTGCTGATATAAGGCACCGTACGCGATGAACGCGGATTGACCTCAATCACATAAATCTTGTTATGATGAATCACATACTGAATGTTAATCAGGCCTTTGGTGTGCAGCGAAAGTGCCAGACGGGTCGAATAATCGATCAGCTGCTCGGTCTGTTTTGCGCTGACGTTCCATGCCGGGTAGACGGCAATCGAATCGCCGGAATGTACGCCGGCACGCTCGATATGCTCCATAATACCGGGGATTAAGACGCTCTCGCCGTCACAGATCGCGTCAACCTCCAGCTCGATTCCCATGAGGTATTTGTCAATCAAAACAGCATTGTCCTTCTCATGTGCGAGGATAATCTTCATATACTCACGAATGTCGGCGTCCGAAAAGGCGATAATCATATTCTGACCGCCAAGCACGTAACTCGGACGCATCAGAACCGGGTAGCCGAGACGGTTTGCACTGTGCAGCGCCTCCTCCTCGGTGAACACCGTTTCACCGGCAGGACGGCCGATGCCAAGCTCCTCCAACAGTGCGTCAAAACGGCCGCGATCCTCCGCCGCGTCAATACTGTCTGCCGGAGTACCCATAATCGGAATGTTATTCTCCACCAGGCATTTTGTCAGTTTAATCGCAGTCTGACCGCCAAAGGCCACCACCGCACCGACCGGCTTTTCAACGTTTGCGATATGCAGCACGTCCTCCGGGGTCAAAGGTTCAAAGTAA
>URTH01000089.1 GCA_900550775.1 uncultured Eubacteriales bacterium
ACCCTTGATATACGGGGCTTTTCCGGTTTGTCGTAATTATACCGTAAGGGCATACTTGTGCGTCGCTTCTATTGAACAAGGGCAAGCACGACGGAATAACGCTGAAAGATATTCAAGTTTGGCTTGGTCACAGCGATTTTTCAACGACGGCGAATACATACTCCCATCTTGATGCGACATCGAAGGTATCGTCGTTGTCCGCATTATCAGGAGCCGTGAGCCTTGCAGGGTGCCCGTGAGGGAACTTTTTGAGGGAACTCATAAAAAAACAAGGTTTTTGCTCGTAACAAAAACCTTGTAATTGGCGGACGGGGTGGGATTCGAACCCACGTGCCGGTGTTACCGACAAACTGATTTCGAGTCAGCCCCGTTATGACCACTTCGATACCCGTCCTTATATATTTTAGCAGTTTGAAAAAGCTCGTAAAAATGAGGGAACTTTTTGAGGGAACTGCGAAAATAGCAATATTAAATTTTTCTAAAAACCCTTTATTTATGCGGTGTTCAGCCGATAAATGTTCTTAATACATCACTGGATTTCGAGTCAGGGCCGTTATGACCACTTCGATACCTGTCCGTATATTAAATTTTTTATATGTTAAACCCGCGATTTTGACAAAACTTGAAATTAAGGCAAAATTCAAGGCAAAACAAGCAAGTTTTTGTGAGATGCAAAATCTCAAAACCTAAGTAAAATCAAGGCTTTCAGTCTATCGAAGTTCTCTTTGATGTATAACCTTTCGAGTCAGCCCCGTTATGACCACTTCGATACCCGTCCGCATATGAAATTGTTATGCTTTTCCGCGATTTTGACAGTATAGTAACTTTTGCAATCCGCACAACCGGGAAAAACCACTGCCGACGCATGAACTGCGAAACGGAGAACTTGTTCAATCACAGTCAAAGCGACCTTGTTACTATACCACATATGAATTATTTTGTCAACTTTTTTCTGCGGATTCCTGATAAAAATTCCTAAAATTTTAAATCATGGCACAAATCATATCGAAAAATCCCAAAAATCCCAAAAATCCCAAAAAGCAGCCACCCTCTCTGTTTCCGAAGGGTGGCTGCCCGGTTTTTTGCCTCTGTTTAGCCTCTGCCTAAGATGGCGTCCAAATCCTGTTCCGGTGCGGTGGTGGGGTGCAGATCGTAAGTGTCTACCAGCGTTTTTACGATCGTCTCGGAGAAGAACGCCGGCAGCGTGGGGCCGACATACATATTTTTAATACCAAGGGACAGCAGGGTGATGAGAATCGCCACCGCCTTTTGTTCGTACCAGGACAAAACAAGGGTCAGCGGCAGCTCGTTGACGCTGCACCCGAACGCATCGGCCAGGGCAAGTGCCACCTTGACCGCGCTGTAGGAATCGTTGCACTGGCCCATGTCCAAAATCCGCGGAATCCCGTTGATTTCGCCTAAGTCCAGATCATTAAACCGATATTTTCCGCAGGCCAGCGTCAGAACCAACGAATCCATCGGCGTCTGTTTTACAAATTCGGTATAATAATTTCTTCCGGGATGCGCGCCGTCGCAGCCGCCGACCAGGAAGATATGGCGGATGGCGCCGCTTTTGATGGCGTCAATGATTTTGTCGGCATGCGCGAGCACCGCGCCGTGCGCAAAGCCGGTCGTGAGCATGTGGCCGCCGTTGATGCCGCTCATGCTACGGTCATGCTCGTATCCGCCGAGGGAGAGCGATTGCTCGATCAGCGGACTGAAATCCTTAACGCCGTTTTCGTCCGGCGTAATATGAATCAGGCCCTCATAGCCGACCACCGAGGTCGTGTAGACGCGATCCCGATAGCTTGGCCGCTGCGGCATCAGACAGTTTGTCGTAAACAGCACCGGCGCAGGAATGTCCTCAAATTCCTTTTGCTGGCTCTGCCATGCCGTTCCGAAGTTCCCGGCAAGGTGGGGGTACTTTTTCAGTTCCGGATAACCGTGCGCGGGCAGCATCTCGCTATGGGTGTAGATGTTGATGCCTTTGTCCTTGGTTTGCTCTAAAAGCTGGGCTAAATCCTTAAGATCATGCCCGGAAACCACGATAAACGGCCCTTTTTTGATATCCGTATTCACCCGTGTGGGCGTCGGCGTGCCGAAGGACTCGGTGTTCGCCTTGTCCAAAAGCTCCATGCACCGATAGTTCCGCTCGCCCAGTTTCATAATCAGCGCAAGCCATTCTTCCACGGTGTGCGTGCGGTTTAAGGCGCAAAGCCCCTCATAAAAGAATAAGAGTACATCATCGTCCATATAGCCAAGATTCATGGCATGGTGCGCGTACGCCGCCATTCCCTTCATGCCGAACAGCAGGGTCGAGCGCAGAGAGACAATGTCGGTTTCGCCGTTCCACAGCTGCACCAAATCCCCCTGGTATCCTCCAAATTCCTGTTCACAAAGCCGCACGCGGTCTATAAAGTTTTTGATCGACGCATTGTCAAAATTGACGTTGGTCAGCGTGGTAAAAAGACCGTCGGCGACCAGCCGGTCGGAAAGCTGCGTGCGCTTTTGCCCTAGCCCGGACGCCTCGGCAAGGCGGATCAACGCATAGATGAGGTCGTCCTGTAAATTGGCAGTTTCGGGCTGCTTGCCGCATACGCCGGTTCGGACGCACCCTTTGTTGCCGGCCGTCTGCTGGCATTGAAAACAAAACATATCTGACATCGTATAGGCCTCCTTTGTTTTAATCCTCTGTTTAGGATTTGCCAAATCAATAAAAATATTCCGGGTTTATCATATTTTCTAAAAGAGGCATTGCCGTGCATTGTTTTTTTTGAGAAACTGTGTTATACTAGAAAAATGGAATCCGGCCGAAAGAGAGCCGTCTTGGCACACCTGAAAAGGCAAAATTTTGGCTAAAATGTGATGGAGTGAATAGAATGGATCGGATCAATCTACTGAAAAAACTGACCGCAGCGCCCGGTCTGAGCGCGGCCGAGTCGGGCATCGCAGCGGTTTTGCAAAGCGAGTTGGAACGCCTTGGCCTAAAGGCGCACATCGATTCGTTCGGCAACGTGCACGCTGTGATGCCGTCGGAAAAGAAAGACGCAAAGACGCTTTTGCTGGAGGCGCACATGGATCAGATCGGCTTTATGGTGTCCTCGGTGACGGAGGAGGGACTGATCCGTTTTGACAACCTGGGCGGCGTTGATGAACGGATCCTTCCGGGAATGGAGGTTGAAATCCTGTCCGCACCGCCGATTTATGGCGTGATCGGCGCATTGCCGGCGCGCGGCGAGAAAGAGAAAAAGAACCCGAAACTTTCTGAATATGCGATCGATACCGGACTTTGCGCCAAGGAGGCAAAAGAGCGGATCCGTCCCGGCTGCTGGGTGCGGATGCTGCATAAGATGACACCGCTGCAATGCGGACGGTATTCCGATGCGGCGATGGATAACCGTGCCGGTGTTACGGCGATTTTAGAGTGTTTGGAGAGCCTTCGGGGGGCGCAGCTGCCCTATCACATCGCGGTGCTCTTTTCCACCCAGGAGGAGCTGGGGCTGCACGGCGCCTATACCGGGGTGATTCCCGGATCGGTTGACGCCGCGATTGCGGTGGATGTGACCCACGGAACCACGCCCGACACCAAGGAGGAGGTCGGCGTCTTTCCGCTTGGCAGCGGCGCCGTGATATGCCGGGGGCCGAACCTTCATTATGCCTACACCAAGCAGCTGCTTGCCTTGGCGAAAAGCAGCGGCATTTCGCACGCCATCGAGGTGGCGTCCGGCGGCAGCGGAACGACCGCCTGGGCGATCCAGACCGTCGGCGGCGGCATCCCCGTGATGCTGGTTTCGATTCCACTGCGCTATATGCACACCAATGTCGAAACCCTGGATCAGGCGGATATGGGTGCGGTGGCTGCGCTGCTTGCGGCCGCGGCGAGAGGAGGAATCGAGCTTGCTTAATCAACTGATGGAGGCGTACGGCATCGCCGGACGGGAAGATGCGGTGCGCAGCGTTATCATTAAGGCGCTAAGGCAAAGCGGCGTCGGGTATTACACCGATAAGATGGGAAATCTGCATGCGGTAAGAGACGGCGCAGGGAAACGGTATTTACTTGCCGCCTATATGGACGAGCCGGGGATTATTGTCACCAAAATCACCGAGGACGGCTATTTAAAATTCGATACGGTCGGCAGAATCGACCCGGCATTTTTGGTGTCAAAGCGTGTGATCATCGGAGGATGCTGCGGCATCATCTCGCTTAAAGCGATTCATCTTGCAACCAAGGCGGAGCGGGAAACGCCGGTGCGCACCGATCAGCTTTATATTGATATCGGCGCTGCATCCGCCGCGGATGCAGCGGAGTGTGTTGAAATCGGCGACTATGGCGTCCTTGACAGCCGCTATCGAACCATGGCGCACGATTTTGTCAAGGGCAGAGCCCTTGCCGGAAGAATGGGCTGCTATGCGGTTTTAGAGGTACTGCAAAACACCGATGTGCCGATGCATGCCGTGTTTGCGGTGCAGCGTGAGATCGGCTGCCGCGGCATGACGGCGGCGGTGCTGCAGAGTGCGGCGGACGTCAGCATCGTTTTAGACGGCATTGCCGATCAAAGCCCGGACGGCAAAAAGGATACGCTAAAAGTCGGGGACGGGGTCGTGCTGATTCGGCGGACGGGGAGCGGCAGCATGGATGCTTCTTTATGGAATCGTGCCGCAAATGCCGCCAAGGAACACGGCGTGCCGATGCAGTACGGCAATTTAAAAGAAAAGGGGCAAGAGGGCGCGCTGATGCAAAACGGTGGCGGTCACCGCTGCCTGTGCCTGGCCGTCCCGGTTCGTTATATACGCTCTTGCGCACAGGTCGCAAGCCTTAAGGATATGCGGTCGATGATCGCGTGCATCAAAGGCATCATCGAGGAATCAGAACGGGGGTCATTAGGATGAATCATCAAAAATTATGGGATCGCGTGACAAAAATATCACTGTTTTCGGCGGAGGAGATCGCGGCATTTTTCAAAGAGGTTTTGAAAAAAGGAAAGGTATGGACGGACGCGCGTGCAAACATACACTATCAGTCGGAGGCGGCTGCAAAGGTGCAGCTTTTCTTTCGGCTGACGCCGCGCGGTTTCATGACCGGCGGCACAGAGGGCGGTGCACCGTCCTTTTTGGGAACCGATCAGCCGGAGGAATTTTTAAACGCGTACTTTTATGAGGATGGCCGGGAGGTCGGCGTTTTGCGCAAGAACAAAGAGGGCATCTGCCCGGAGCCTTTCAAAGATACCAAGCTGAATCCGGGAATTGTTTATTCGCTTTCCAGGGATGCTCTCTGTAAAGAAGATGAACTTTACGGCACGGACGCAGCGTCGTATGCTATGGTGTATCTGGCGGCTGCGCTGGCACAGGCGGCAGAGGAAAATGACAAGCCGATTCGTCTTTGCCTTTGGAACAGCAGTTTGAGCGGCGAGGGCGGCGTTTTAGAGGCGTTCCGTGCGTCCGACGCCAACTACGGCATTTTGACAGCGCCCGTCTTGGCAGGCGATGCCGCAGAGAGCGGAAAGGGTGTTTGTCATGTGGCAAAGGATGGCTGCTTTGTCGAGCCGGCTGGGATGCGCAAGACGATGGAGCGGATTCTCGGCGACAGCGATTTCTGCGCTGCGCCCTTTGTGGGAAAGACGGATCGCAGTATGGAATATTTGAGCATCGCAAAAAACGCACAGGGAACGGCAGGGTTTTATCTGCCTGTGGCGCACCAAAATACGCGGATGCAAAAAATAAATTTGGCTGATGTAGAAAAAACTCGAAACTGCCTATTGAAAATCATCAGCGAGTTGTGATATACTAGTAAGGTGTATTTACGCAGAAGATGGATTGCGTCATAAGGAGGAGTTATTTTACATGAGTGCAACGGGAGTAAACCTTATCATCATCGCGGTTTATGTTTTGCTGATGGTAGGGATTGGGGTATATTGTACCAAGCATTCCAAAAGCATCGACGGGTTTTTGCTCGGCGGCAGAAACCTGGGGCCGTGGCTTTCGGCGTTTGCTTACGGTACGTCGTTTTTTTCGGCCGTAATTTTCATTGGCTACGCCGGGAAGAACGGCTGGAATCTTGGTATTTCGGCGGTCTGGATCGGAATTGCCAATGCGGTGATCGGCTGTCTGGTCTCGTGGCTGGTGCTGGCAAAGCGGACGCGGAGGATGACGCACCGCTTAAACGCCAAAACCATGCCGGAGTTTTTTGAGACGCGTTATTTGGATCGGGGCATGAAGATTTTTTGTGCCATCGTGATTTTTATTTTTCTGACGCCCTATGCGGCCTCGGTTTATATGGGACTCAGCTATCTGTTCAGTACCGTGTTCCCGGCGGTTCCGTACATATGGTGGATGGTGATTATGGCGGTTTTGACCGCGGTTTATCTGACCCTTGGCGGTTATATGGCAACCGTAATGACTGACTTTGTGCAGGGAATCATCATGATTTTCGGAATCATGTTTGTGATATACTTTGTGCTGCGCCACGATGCGGTCGGCGGTCTGGTGCGCGGTATGCAGCAGCTTCATGCAATCCCTGAGGCCGGAAAGGATCTGACCTCGTGGTACGGCGGCAGAAACTGGTTTAACCTGTTTTCTTTAGTGGTTTTAACCAGCCTGGGTACCTGGGGACTTCCGCAGATGATCCACAAGTTTTATACCGTAAAGGAAGGAAAGTCCATCAAAGAGGCGGCCGTGATTTCCACGCTGTTTGCGCTTTTGATCGGCGGCGGCGCTTATTTTATCGGCGCGTTTGGACGGCTCTTTTTAAAAAATGCCGTGCCGGCGGAAGGATTTGACGCGATCATCCCCGTGATGCTGAATATCGCGCTCCCCGATGTGATGATGGGGATCTTGCTGGTGCTGATTTTATCGGCGTCCATGTCCACGCTGTCCTCGGTGGTGATGACGTCCAGCAGCTCGCTGACGATCGACCTGGTTAAGGGCTACTTTGCGCCCAATATGAGCGAGAAGGACACGCTTGGTCTGATGCGGATTCTGTGCGTGGTCTTTGTGGCGCTGTCGTTTACCATTGCCGCCTTTAAACCCAAGGAGATCATCACGCTGATGTCGTTTTCCTGGGGGACGGTTGCCGGTACCTTTATCGGCCCGTATGTGTGGGGA
>URTH01000090.1 GCA_900550775.1 uncultured Eubacteriales bacterium
AAGCCAAAAAGGGAGACAAAGTGTTAAAGCAATACATGAAGCAATTGGAACGGGGATGGGGGTCAAAGGCGGCGCGGCCGGCGGCGGCTATGCGCAGGTTGTGCCGATGGAGGATATCAATCTGCATTTTACCGGGGATATGCACGCCATTACGGCGGCCAACAACCTGCTGTCTGCGGCCATCGACAATCATATTCACCAGGGGAACGCGTTAAAGATCGACGCGCGCCGCATCGTGTGGAAACGCTGCATGGATATGAATGACCGCGCGCTGCGTGAGGTCGTGGTCGGCCTTGGCGGCAAGACGAACGGCTTTGTCCGCGAGGACGGCTTTATGATTACGGTAGCCAGTGAGATCATGGCGATTCTTTGTCTTGCAGATTCGATGGAGGATTTAAAGGCGCGTCTTGCGCGGATTATCATCGGCTATCATACGGACGGCGAGCCGGTTACGGCGGCAGATTTGGAGGTTGCCGGCGCGATGGCACTTTTGTTGAAGGACGCAATCAAGCCCAACCTGGTACAGACCCTGGAAAACACGCCGTGTCTGATGCACGGCGGGCCGTTTGCCAATATTGCGCACGGCTGCAATTCCGTTCAGGCAACCAAGCTGGGGCTGCGGCTTGCGGACTACTGCATCACCGAGGCAGGGTTTGGCTCTGACCTGGGTGCGGAAAAGTTTTTGGATATTAAGTGCCGCTTTGGCGGTCTTACGCCGAGTCTGGTGGTGCTGGTCGCTACCGTGCGCGCACTCAAATATAACGGCGGTGTTGCAAAGGCCAATCTTGGTGAGGAGAATTTGGACGCTTTAAAGAACGGCCTTTGCAATCTTGGCGCACATATCGAAAATATGCAAAAGTACGGCCTGCCCGTTGTGGTTGCGATCAACCGCTTCGGCACCGATACCGACAAGGAACTGGATGCGGTACGGGCTTACTGCGAGGAGTGCGGCGTTTCGGTATCGCTCTGTGAGGTCTTTGCCAAAGGCGGCGAGGGCGGCATAGACCTGGCAAAAACCGTAATCCGAACGATTGAAGAAAAGGACGGTGCCGCACACTTTGCGCCGATCTATGACGAGAAACTGCCGATCGCAGAGAAGATTCGCATTATCGCAAAGGAAATCTACGGGGCGGCCGATGTGGCATACACCCCAAAGGCACAGAGAGAAATCGATCATTTAACGGCGATGGGTTTTGATAAAATTCCTGTTTGCATGGCAAAAACCCAATATTCGCTCTCGGACGATCCCAAGCTTTTGGGACGGCCGACCGGGTTTACCGTTACGGTGCGCGAGGTACGCGTTTCGGCCGGGGCCGGGTTTGTGGTTGCCCTGACCGGGGACGTCATGACCATGCCGGGGCTGCCGCGTGTTCCGGCGGCCAATCGGATGGACATTGATAAGGACGGAACCATTCGCGGATTATTTTAAACTGGATTTACGGCAAAACAGCGCGGCGAAATTTGGCTGATTTTATGTCTGTGCCGCGCCTGACTTTCCCATGAGGCGGCGCGGTCTGCCGCCTTTTGGTTTACGGGACGGAATTTCCGGGCAACGAGGAGTGATAAAATAATGTTTTTAGCAGATACGTATGATGTTGCGGTCATCGGCGGCGGTCACGCCGGCATCGAGGCGGCGTTCGCGGCGGCACGGCTGGGGCTTTCCACCTGTTTGTTTTCCATCAGCTTAGACGCCGTGGCAAATTTACCCTGTAACCCCAGTATCGGCGGCACCGCAAAGGGACATTTGGTACGGGAGATTGACGCGCTGGGCGGCGAAATGGGAAAGGCGGCGGACGCGACTTTTATCCAGTCGCGGATTTTAAACCGCGGCAAGGGTCCGGCCGTGCATTCGCTGCGCGCGCAGATTGACCGCCGAAGATACCAGATGGAGATGAAGCATCGGATCGAGATGCAGGAGAACCTGGATCTTCGCCAGGCGGAGATTGTCTCGGTGACGCAGAACGAGGATGGCTCGGTGCGCTCGGTGATTACGCGCGGCGGCGCCGAATACCGCTGCCGTGCGGCCATTGTCTGTACGGGAACCTATTTAAAATCCCGGATCTTTGTCGGCGAATTCAGCCAGGAGAGCGGCCCGGACGGGGTATTCCCGGCGACGGAGCTGTCGAAAAGTCTTGCAAAAATGGGAGTGCGGCTGCTTCGGTTTAAAACCGGTACGCCGCCGCGGATTAACCGCAGAAGCATCGACTTTTCGCAGCTGGAAGAGCAGCTGGGTGACGACGTGATTACGCCGTTTTCCTTTACCACAACCGGGGCGCTTAGCAACAAGGTTTCCTGTTACATGACTTATACGACCGAAAAGACCAAGCAGATTATATTGGATAATCTGCACCGTTCTCCGCTCTACGGCGGTGATATTAAGGGGATCGGTCCCAGGTACTGTCCCTCAATCGAGGATAAAATCGTTCGGTTTCGGGATAAGGAGCGGCACCATCTGTTTATCGAGCCGATGGGGCTTGACACCGAGGAAATGTATTTGCAGGGTTTTTCCAGCAGTATGCCGGAGGATGTCCAGATCGAGATGATCCATTCCCTGCCCGGATTTGCAAACGCCAAGGTGATGCGCTGCGCCTATGCCATTGAGTACGACTGTGCCGATCCGCTGCAGCTAAAGCCATCCCTGGAATTCAAAACGATTCCCGGCCTGTTCGGCGCCGGGCAGTTTAACGGCACCTCCGGCTATGAGGAGGCGGCGGCGCAAGGACTGATCGCCGGAATCAATGCCGCGCGGCTTTTAAAAAATCTTCCGGCGGTGGTGCTGGATCGGTCCGAGGGATACATCGGCACTCTGATTGACGATTTGGTAACCAAGGGCACGAACGAGCCGTACCGCATGATGACGTCCCGATCGGAATATCGGCTTTTGCTGCGCCAGGACAATGCGGATTTGCGGCTGACGCCGCTGGGTCATGAAATCGGGCTGATTTCCGATGCGCGCTATCAAAAGTTTTTGGAAAAGAAGGCCGCGATTGAAGAAGAGATCCGGCGCCTTTCCGGGACAACGCTCGCTCCGTCCGCGGCGCTCAATGCCTATCTGACAGAATGCGGCAGTGCGCCGCTGACGACCGGGATCCGCACGTCGGAGCTGTTAAAACGTCCGGGAGTCAGCTATGCGTCTCTTGCGCCGTACGATAAGACGCGGCCGGCGCTTGCCATCGATGTGTGGGAGCAGGCGGAGATTGCCATTAAATATGAGGGTTATATCAAACGACAGCAGAGCCAGGCAGAGCAGTTTAAGAAGCTGGAACATAAAAAGCTGCCGCCGGATATCGACTATCTGCATTTGGACGGATTGAGATTGGAGGCGCGGCAAAAGCTGGATCAGATCCGGCCGCTGTCTCTGGGACAGGCGTCGCGGATTTCCGGCGTATCCCCGGCCGATATCGGCGTACTTATGATATATTTAAAGTAGAATAAAACAGGGCTGATTGCGGTCAGACAGGAGGAAGTATCATGAAAAAAAACACGGTTTTGGTGATTGTGCTTGCGGTCGTTGTGGCTGCGGCTGCGTTTTTCATCTATGGCATGGCACGCCGCGGCGCCAATCAGACGGCAGGCAGCAATGTGGTGCGCCGGGACACGGCACAGCAGAGCGGCGGCGACGGCGAAAGCGGTGATGCACAGATTCCGCAGCGGCCGTACGATGTCGTACTGGAGGAGCGTTCCGCGGAGGAACAGTATACGTATGATCTGCGCGATTTGTCGCTGATTGATACCGAGAGCGGCGAGGCGATCACAGTCGGGATGGAAAAGGACAAGATTGAAGCAATCACCGGCGCTGCGACAGAGACGCATCCGACCTTTACGGTCTATGACGGCGTGGTGGTACAGTATACCAAAGAAAACACGGCGGCGTCCTTGGTGGTATCCAGCGGTCAGTTCCGCGATGACGCACAGGCAAGCCGTTATCGGACGGCACGCGGCGTCGGTATTTTGACCTCGTTTGAAGATTTTGAAAAGGCGTACGGGGAAAAACACCGGGAAAAAACAGAAAACGGAGAGACAAAAATGCCGGCAACGGCCATTCGCTATTTCAAAGTGGAGGGAAAGAAAGTCACCTATTTGGGGGATAACCAAAACGATGCCATGGACGTGCAGACAGACGAAAACGTGTATATGCAGGACTTTATCTTTGACAGTGAGACCAATTGCATTACCGCGATGCGGATTGTGCGCGCCGACTATGTCGGCCGGTAAACAAAGCCGCCTATCTGATTTTCAATCCCAAGGCATATCGGGGTTGGCCAGCCCGGCAAAGATGACAAATCAAAATATTCCGATGCTATGCCTAGTCGGACGGGACAAGCAGAATGTTAAACAGATGAAGATTCTGACGGATGGCATAGGCAACCGTCTGATAGGTGCCGCCGCGCTGCGCGGTGAGATAAAACACACAGTTTTCACTGTGATCGACCATATAGCGGTTTCGCTGGCGCATACAGGTTTGCGTATAGTGCTCCGACAGGTAGTGCACATCGTCGGCGCGCTTTAAAATATCGTCATAAACCGCCTGTTCTCCGCGCGTCCAGCCCTTGGTCTGTTCTTTGCAGGGCAGTGCCAAAAGCAGGCGGATGGACGGGATTTCGCTGCGGATTTTCAGCACGGCAAGGGCGGCCAGCGTGTCAAAGCCCCTTGCGCCGCCGGTGATAAAGTCACAAACACCGCGGTCGATCAGGGCTTTGATTTGTTTTTCCAGCATGCCCGGCAAAAGTGCGCGATGCGCAGCGGACAGGCAGCGGTGCCCGGTAAAACAGCAGGCATTGCTTCTGATTTCCATATCCATAATCTCCTTATATTTTTCCATATAATACCATAAAACGGCAATTTTGTCAACGGAAACAATGGATCACAGGTGGCGTTTTACAATGAAAATTTTATTACAGATGGCAATTGTATTTGGGGTGTGCCTTGTCGGCGAGGGTGTCGCCGCGCTGCTGCCCTTTGCCTTTCCGGCCAGTGCGATTGCAATGATTTTATTATTCCTTTGCTTCTTTTTCCGCGTCCTTCGCGTAAAACAGGTGGAACAGGTTTCAAGGTTCCTTCTGGAAAACATGGCACTCTTTTTCATTCCGGCCGGCGTCGGGATTCTGGAGTGTATCGAGCGCGTCCGGGGTGCGGTCATACCGATTTTGGTGATTTGTGCGGTATCGACCTTTGTCACGTTTACCGTGACGGCGTACACGGTACGGCTGACCGCATATTTTATAAACCGATGTAAAAGGAGGCGGAAGAACCGTGTTTGATTTTTCGTATTTGGCAGAGCCTCTGGCCGCGCAGCCGATGTTTGGCATCGCGCTGACCCTTTTTGCATATGCCTTCGGCGTGTGGCTTAGCCGCCGTGTGAAAACGCCGCTTGTAAATCCTATGCTGGTCGCGCTGGTTCTGGTGATTGCGGTGCTTCTTTTGTTTCGGATTCCGTATGCAAGCTATGAAAGCGGCGGCGCGGTGATTACGCTTTTTTTAGCGCCGTCCACGGCGGTGCTGGCGGTCAAGATTTACGAGCAGTTTCAGCTGCTGAAGGAGAACTGGCTGCCGGTTTTGATCGGCTGTGCGGTCGGTTCGGCGGCCTCGATCCTTTGCGTTGTGGTGTTGTGCCGGCTCTTTTTTCTGGACACTTCGCTGCTCTGTTCGCTGCTTCCAAAGTCCGTTACCACGGCCATTGCCATTCCGCTTGCAGAGCAGAGCGGCGGTATTGCGGCAGTGACGGTGGCGGCGGTTGTTTTAACCGGGATTATGGGCGCGGTTTTTGCGCCGTTTTGGATCAGAATGCTAAAGACCACCAACCCGGTGGAGGCCGGGCTGGCAATCGGCGTCAGCAGCCACGCGCTGGGAACGTCGAAAGCCATCGAGATCGGTGATGTCGAGGGGGCGATGAGCGGCATCGCACTGGGCGTTGCCGGATTGATTACCGTGATATACGTGACATTTTTAACCTGATATTCGCAGCCAGAACCTGCCCAGGTCGGTGCAATTGCGGTTTTGGCGAAAGAAAATCTGCACAAATTTTGATTAAAATTCTGTGACAAAAAGGCAGCCAATCTTGATTTGGGAAATCAAAAATACGGCCGTATCCACAAAATCTTGTGGGTGCGGTTTTTTTGTCCACGCTATGCGCCGTGTATGCAGCAAAAAAACGGGAAATAGAGAATTTGCTGATTCTGGTAAAACTTCACAAAAAACCGGCGATTCGGCCGGGATAGTTGGAAAAGATGGCGATGCGCCTTGATTTTTCTTCATAAATGTGTTAAAATAGTGTCGGTTGCTGTGTAAAAAGACAGCACATGAACGACAAAATTATGAGGTGATTCTTCATGCAGAAACGCAAAAAGTCAGCGGCGGCATTACTCGTTTTTGCCCTCCTGATGTTTGCACTTCCGGCACACGTGTTCGGATTGGAATTTTCCGATGTGCCGATTACTGCTTCGTATTATAAGGCAGTGGATAAGCTCAGTAACGTGGGCGTGATTCAGGGACGCGGAGACGGCGCGTTTGCGCCGGGTGACAGTACTACCCGTGCGGAGTTTTGTGCCTTTTTGGCACGCGCCAACGGATATAATGCAAACTATTATCAGCCAAAGGCGCTTCCCTTTGCCGATATTGACGGCAGCAGCTGGGCGGTTCCTTATATCTCTTTCTGTTATGAAAACGGCTATATCAACGGCTATGAGGACGGCATGTTCCGCCCCAATGACTATGTGACGGACGAACAGGCCGTAAAAATGGTGGTTTGCTCCTCCGGCGTCGGGGATGAAAACTTGTCCTCCGTCGGCCCGAAGTGGTATTCCGGCTACTTAAACGTAGCACAAAAATATGATCTGCTGGCCGGAACGCGCGTGCGCGTCAACAATTCCGCAAACCGTGCGTTTGTGGCACAGGTGGTCTATAATGCCATGCTGACCGGCAGCGGTGCGGAGGACGGATCACAGGATACGGCACAGGATGCGGTGCTGATCGGCAATAAAAACACGATATCGGCAGCAACGCCGACCCCAACACCGGTACCTACGCCGACCCCAACGCCGGAGCCTACACCGGTACCCACACCGGAGCCCACGCCGAC
>URTH01000091.1 GCA_900550775.1 uncultured Eubacteriales bacterium
CTTACCATGGGCGGCGGTATCGGACAGTCCAGAATCTGTATGCTGCTGCTTGGTAAAGCACACATCGGCGAAGTACAGGTTTCTCTGTGGGATGAGGACACCAAAAAGGCTTGTGCCGACGCCGGGATTCCTTTACTTTAAACCTTAGAAAGCGAACCGAAATTTATGCAAAGGAGTGTTTATCTTGATGAAAAATGTACCTGAGTTATTTGGCAGTCTGGTATTTAATAATGAGGTCATGAAAGAGAGGCTTCCGAAGGACACCTATAAGGCGCTGCGCCGCACCATTGATATGGGAAAAAGCCTGGATCGTTCCATTGCCGATGTCGTGGCAAACGCCATGAAGGACTGGGCGATCGAAAAGGGCGCGACCCACTTTACGCATTGGTTCCAGCCGATGACCGGCGTGACCGCGGAAAAGCACGACAGCTTTATTACACCGGACGGTGACAACGGCGTGATTATGGAGTTTTCCGGGAAAGAGCTGGTAAAAGGTGAGCCGGACGCATCCAGCTTTCCGTCCGGCGGTCTGCGTGCCACCTTTGAGGCGCGCGGCTATACCGCGTGGGATCCGACCTCGTATGCGTTTATTAAAGATGATATCCTTTGCATTCCGACTGCCTTCTGCTCCTACGGCGGAGAGGCACTGGACAAAAAAACACCGCTGCTCCGCTCGATGGAGGCGCTCAGCCGCGAGGCAATGCGGATTTTAAGATTATTCGGCAACAAGACGGCAAGCCGTGTTTTGACTACCGTAGGCCCGGAACAGGAATACTTTTTGATTGACAAGGCGCTTTATTTAAAGCGTAAGGATCTTGTCTATACCGGCCGTACCCTGTTCGGTGCAACGCCGCCAAAGGGGCAGGAGCTGGAGGACCACTATTTCGGTGTGCTGCGTCCCAGAGTTTCCGCTTTCATGAAGGAACTGGACGAAGAACTCTGGAAGCTTGGCATCTACGCAAAAACCAAACATAACGAGGTTGCACCGGCACAGCATGAGCTTGCGCCCATCTTTACCACCACGAATATTGCCTCCGATCACAACCAGCTCACCATGGAGCTGATGCAGAAGATCGCGGACAAGCATGGCCTGGTATGCCTGCTCCACGAAAAGCCCTTTGAGGGAATCAACGGCAGCGGTAAGCATAACAACTGGTCCATCTCGACCGATACCGGCGTCAATTTGTTAGAGCCGGGCGATTCGCCGCAGGATAACGCGCAGTTCCTGCTCTTCCTCTGCGCTGTCATTAAGGCCGTGGACGAATATCAGGATTTGCTCCGCATCTCGGCTGCCAGCGCAGGCAACGATCACCGTCTCGGCGCAAACGAGGCGCCACCGGCCATTGTATCCGTCTTTCTCGGCGATCAGCTGACCGAGATTTTGGAATCCATCCGCGACGGCAAGCCGTATTCGCAAAAGGAAGCTGCCGAGATGAAGATCGGCGTACATACGCTGCCGCGTTTTCCGAAGGATACCACCGACCGCAACCGTACTTCTCCCTTTGCCTTTACCGGCAATAAATTTGAATTCCGTATGCTGGGTTCGGCCTTCTCGATTTCCGGCCCGAACGTGATCTTAAACACCATTGTATCGGAAGAGCTTTCGCAGTTTGCGGATGAACTGGAATCTGCCGCCGACTTTACAAGTGCGCTTGACACCCTAAAGCGTGAATTAAAGGCGCACAGCCGTATCGTCTTTAACGGAAACAGCTATTCGAGCGAGTGGCCGATTGAGGCAGAAAAGCGCGGTTTGCTGAATTTGAGAACGACCCCGGACGCACTGCCCTACTTCATTTCGGATAAAAACGTTGCACTCTTTACCAAGCACAAGGTGTTTACCAAGGCAGAGCTTTTCTCACGCTATGAGATTTTGCTTGAAAACTACGTCAAAGTGCTGGATATTGAGGCAAAGACCATGGTGCGCATGGTGCGCAAAAATATTATTCCGGCAGCGTTCTCTTACAGCCGTTCGCTGGCCGATACCGCGCTCAGCATGAAGTCGGTTTCTCCGGATTTGTCCACCACGGCAGAGAGTGCCATGCTTGCTACGATGTCCGAGCTTTCCGCACAGCTTTATGAACGCAACACGGCCTTGGAAAAGACATTGTATGAGGCACGCGCGGTTGAGGATTTAAAGGAACGCGCCCTTGCTTACGCTTATCAGGTGGTTCCGGCCATGGAGACGCTGCGTGCTGCGGTGGATAAGACCGAGGTCAACTGCGCAAAGACCTACTGGCCTTATCCGACCTACGGCGAGATGCTGACCAGCGTATAACGGGAGTTATGTTTGCCTTGGCATACTTGAAATCTTCCTTTCCCAAACTTCCCTTTTTCGACATGGCAAGGCAGACTTCTCTATAAAACACAGAGCGCCCCGACGAAAGCCGGGGCGTTTTGTGTTAGGTGTAAGAGAGCAATCTAAGACCGCCTGAGAAGGCAAAATTTCGGCAGCTTTCGGCTAGGCAAATGTTGACACAGGAACTGCATTATTGTATACTACTTGATAAGTCCAACAGAAAGTGAGGCATCCTTTTATGTATGATACCATTGAAATCGGAATCCGGGCGCACGATCTTCCGGCCGCCACACCGGCGGAGCTTTTAGCCTGCACCAAAAAACTTGGGATTTCCTATGTGCAGCTGGCGCCGCGCAAATCCTTTTCCCAAATTCCGTGGTCCTCTTCCACCTTTAGTCCGGGACTGGCCGCAAAAATCAGAAAAGACCTCGGCGATTTGCGCATTTCCGTACTGGGTTCTTATATCGATCTGCTTGCGGAGAGCGACGCACGCGCGGAGCAAAAGGCCATTTTTGAACAAAACATGCTGTTTGCCAAGTACCTGGGCGCCGGCGTGGTCGGAACGGAAACCGGGATGAGCGATCACAGCGAGGCGGATTTTCAAAAGGTCCTGCAATTTGTGAAAGAGCTTGTCCGTGATGCGGAAAAACTTGGCGTCATCGTTGCCGTAGAGGGCGTGTGGTGTCACACCATTCATTCGCCCCTTGTGATGAAACGCCTGCTCGATGCCATCGATTCGCCGAATCTGATGACGATTTTTGACCCGGTTAACTTTATCAATACCGAAAATTATCATCAGCAGGACGAAATCATCAAGCAGCCCTTTATGCTCTATCCCGAAAAGATTGCCGCCATTCACCTAAAAGATTTTACCGTCAAAGACGGCGGAGTCGTAGGCGCAAGACTCGGATATGGCATGCTGCATACCGATCTGCTGCTTGACTGCATCAGGCAATATAAACCCGGTCTGGATATTCTAATCGAAGAGGGAAGTCTGGATGGCTTTAAAGCCGAGCGCGATTATGTTCTGCGCTGCGCAAAATAAGGACGGAGAGGATGTGACAATCACATCCTCTTTTCCCTTTTTTAGTGCAAAATCTTGCTCTTTTCAAATATTTTAATCAGTACAATTCCAAGGATCAGTCCGGCAAGCCCCTGGATTGCATTAGCCGGGATATTGACAAGCGATGGTACAAATCCGTACAATACGCCCTCAAAGAGCAAATAGCCCAGCACCATAAACAGCTCTGCCAGGACGCCGGCGATGATTCGGGACGGCAGTGCCGGCATTTTCTTTTGAAACAGAGAAAATCCGAAATAAGCGATCAGCGCCATGATTCCCTTGATGATAAACGTTGCCGGCGCATAAGTCACATAGCCGGAGAACAAATCCGCCAGCGCAGATCCGATCCCGGCAGCAAGAAAGCCGTATACCGGCGATAAAATCCACCCGGAAAGCAGAACCACGCAGTCTCCCAAATTCAAATACCCCTTCAGCGGAGACGGAATTTTTACAATCATGGTTGCAACGCATACCAGAGCGGCCAGCATCGCCGCCATTACGATTTTTTGTGTTTTTGTTTTCATTTGATTTCTCCCCTTTACAAGATGATACAGGTATGGTATCATATAACTGAACATATTACAATTACCAAAAAAGGAGTTTTTTATATAACCAGATGAGATATGCAATTCAAAACCACACCGGGCAGAGCGCCTATATGCAGCTGTATCTGCAAATCCGCACCGACATCATTCACGGCGTCTATCAATACGGGGACAAGCTGCCCTCCAAGCGTACCCTGGCCGAGGAAACCTTTACCAGCGTAATCACCGTAGAGCACGCCTATGAAATCCTGTGTGACGAGGGTTATATTGAGGCAAGGGAACGCAGCGGCTACTTTGTCACCTATCAGAGGGATCATTTTGTCCCCATTGCCGAGGATACACCGCAGCCATTTTCGGCAAACGATGCCGAACATCAGCACCATGAGGATGAATTTCCCTTTTCGGTCTTTGCCAAAACGATGCGCAATGTCATCAGCAAATACGGGGAACAAATTTTCATCAAGCCGCCAAGCCAGGGCAGCCTTGAACTTCGGAATGCGATCGCCCTCTACCTTGCGCGCGGAAAGGGAATCCAGGTTGACACCGACCAAATCATCATTGGCTCCGGTGCGGAATATTTATACGGTCTTATTGTTCAGTTTTTGGGACGCGGCCTTATCTATGCGCTGGAGGATCCCTCGTACGAAAAAATTCTTTCGGTTTACAGGGCAAACGGCGCAGAATGTGACCTTTTAAAGCTGGGAAGCGACGGTATATTAACGTCCGCACTGCGCCGAACCCGCGCCAAGGTCCTGCACATCACGCCGTTTCAGAGCTTTCCCAGCGGTGTGACCGCAAGCGCGTCCAAACGGAACGAATATATCCAGTGGGCGCTGCAGCGCGGCGGCATGATTATCGAGGACGATTTCGGTTCGGAATTTACCGTCTCAACCAAAAACGAGGACACCGTCTTTTCGTTAGAGCCGCTGCGCAGCGTGATCTACATCAACACCTTCAGTAAGACGATTGCGCCCTCGATGCGAATCGGGTATATGGTTCTGCCCAAAACGCGCGTTGCCGCATTCCAGGAGAAGATGGGGTTTTATTCCTGTACGGTTCCCATGTTTGAACAGTATGTGCTGGCTGAGTTCATCAATCACGGAGATTTTGAGCGGCATATTAACCGCATCCGCAGAAAGCGCCGTCAGGCACTCAAAGGACGCTAAAAAAAGACAGGCCGGCGGCCTGTCTTCCTCTTTTGGGTTATAAAATCCGAAATTTTTCTGCGATGGTCTTTGCCTCACTGCGGCGCTTTACGCCAAGTTTTTGCAAAATATGGCTGACATGGCTTTTGACCGTTGCAAGCTTGATATTTAAAATCTCCCCGATTTCCAGATTGCTTTTATCCGCACACAAAAGGCGCAAAACCTGCATTTCCGTCTCTGTCAGTTTATCAAACAGCGGTTCCTTTTGGGTTAAAAAGTTGGGATAAAAGATCGTCTGCCCCCTTGCCGCCTTGATGACCTTTTGCAAAAACGCTTTGTTTCCCGGGAGCTTTGCATGCTCCAGCGGCGGCAGAACCGCAGCGCCGTACGTACTGATGCTGCGTACAAATCCGTACTCCGCCGCAATCCGCAGTGCGGTCTCTATGTCATCGACAAAGCTCTCGTCCTGCTTTTTGTATTTTGCAATGGCGGCGATCACCTTTAAAGAAATCATGTCGATATGCCGTCCGCAGCGAGCGCAGTACGGCTCCAGCGGTGAGAGCGTCAGCAAGGCGCCCTCCGCATCGCCGAACACAAGCTCCGCAAGCGCCTCGGTCAGATATTGATAGCGTTTCATCACCTTAAAATTCAGTACATTCCGCGGCGCCTTGGTGCGATACCACGCCTCCACTTCCTCCATATCTCCGCTCTTTAACGCAACACGGCAAAGCATGGCGTCAATATTTGGCATAAACCGCGTATTGTCGCACTCTGAAAACCGACTTTTTAAGGCAAGCAGCGAATTTTTCGCATCCTGCGGCCGCCCGGCGTCCAGCTGACTGCGCACGAGAAGTCCCACCAACGCAAATTCGATATCCGACGTACCGCGGTTTTGAATCTCGCTCAGTTTGGACACCAACGCCAACATCTTTCCCGATATATCCTCACCTTTTTCAAACTTGCTCTCGGCGATGGCACAGTCGGCAAGCCCCACGCCGTCCTTGCCGAGAACAGCCTCCACCGGGGCGCGCATGGTCGCATACAAAAGGTCGTCGATTTTGCTCCATGGCGAAAAATCCTTTCCGCCGTTCATAATGCTCGGCAGCGTGCTGGTCACAGAGAATGGGGGCAGCTTGATCTCTTTGTTTCGCATAAGCGAAAACGCGGATTTTATCGTCTCAGTCAGTCCCTTTACCCCTCTTTGCGGCAAGGCGATATCCAGCCACGTCAGACGGCTTTTTGCCTCCTTGGCTGCCGCGTCGGACTTTTTGCGTACCAAAAAGAACTGCTCCAGCTCGCGATACCATTGCTCCGATGCGTCATAGTCCCCGTGCAGCGCACAGAGCATACTCTTTCCCTGCATCAGAGCCGGGCTTTCTTTCACAATCGAATCCGGCAGGGAGAGAAAATAATTTTCCAGCTTTTCATACTGTCCCATGCCCGGATGCATTTCCATGGTTTTGATGATGAGCTCCGAAACCTTGTTTTGTTCCTCACTCTTTGCGTAATATTCCAGTGCCTTGGCATAATTCCCATGCAATTCATAAAACAGGCCGCCGCGGCTGTACAGCGCCCTCTGCTGGGCAATCGTATATACTTTATTCTGCTTCCAGATCAAAAAATCACGGAAAAACGGCCAAAAATAGTATTCGTCCGCATTGTCAAAGCGAAGCATCCGCGTATTTTGCAAAAGCTGCGCGAGCAGCCGGCCGGCACCGGCGTCACCGCTTACCATTTTGGCAAGCTCTGTATTGAATTTTTCAAACGGTGCAAGCTCTAACAAAAACCGCCGCATCGGCATATCAAACCGATGGTAGACCATCTCGTCATAATACAGATAGATTTGATAGGCCACTTGCTCCAACAGCCTGGCATCGTAGCCGCCGTTTTCTTTGATACATTCCGCCAAAATTGCCATCGCCAAAGGATATCCCAGCGTTGCGCGCATCACCGACTTCAGCTCGGTTTCCCGCAGCAAAAGTCCGCACCCCTCC
>URTH01000092.1 GCA_900550775.1 uncultured Eubacteriales bacterium
AGCCGGAAGGGCCGATCAGCGCCGTAATTTGGTTTTTGGGGATATCCATTTGGATATTTTTTAAGGCATGGTTGTTGTCATACCATAAATTGACGTCAGATACGGTTAAATAGGGTGTCATACGCTATCATCCCTTTCTTTTTTTCACGATATTTGCGGTCAGTTTGGCTGCCATGTTGATGATAAAGGTGAGAAAGAGCAGGATCACCGCAATGGCAAACGCGATCTGGAACTCTCCGCGTTCTTTGGCGTACATATAAAGGGCAACGGTGAGCGTCGAGCCGGGATGGTTCGGCGCGCCGGCTTGCATAAAATGAATGATCTCGTTGGCCATGCCGGCGGTAAAGAGCAGCGCCGCACTCTCGCCGACAATGCGGCCAATGGATAAAATGCAGCCGGTGACAATCCCCTCAATGGAGGAAGGAAGAACCACCGTGCGGATCATATGCCATTTGCCGCTGCCAAGCGCGAGGGAACCCTCGCGATACGAATCCGGCACCGTCTTTAAACTTTCCTGCGTGGTGCGGATCATGGTCGGCAGCGTCATAATCGCTAAGGTCAGCGCACCGGCAATCAGACTGGTGCCAAGGTTTAAAAACTGTACAAAAAGCAGCATGCCGACCAGACCGTAAATGATGGAGGGAATCCCGGAGAGCGTTTCGGCCGCAAGCTCGATCGTTTGCACAATTCGCTTGTTTTTGGCATATTCGTTTAGATAAATCGCAGTGCCGACACCGAGCGGCAGAATGACGACCAGCGTCATCAGTATGATGTAGAGGGTGTTTAAGAGGTTTGGCAAAATGCCGATGGTTTCTTTGATCAGACTTGGCTTGGTACTGAGCAGCTGCCAGGTGACATAAGGGATACCACGGTAGAGGATGTAGCCGATAATGCCGATAAAAATGGTGATGATCAATGCGGATGCCAGGTACATCAAAACTTTGAGTGCCATCTGATAAAGCCGCCGCTGAATCGAAATTTTATGCACGATGCTCACCTTCCCTTCCGTTTTACAACCAGATTTAAAAACAGGTTGATGATTAAGATAAAGACAAACAGGACAAGGGCGATCGAAAACAACGTCTGTCGCTGGAGTCCGGAGGAGTAGGACATTTCCGACGCAACGGCCGTTGTTAAAAAGCGGACGCTGCCGAATAGTTTCGGCATATTTGCAACGTTGCCGGAGACCATCATCACCGCCATGGCTTCGCCGATGGCGCGGCCGATGCCCAGCACCACCGAGGCTAAGATGCCGCTTTTTGCTGCCGGGACGCTGACCTTCCAGATCGTCTCCATTTTGGTCGCACCAAGCGCAAGCGAGGCTTCCTCATATTCCTTGGGGACTGCCTTGAGCGCGGTTTCCGACACACTGATGACCGACGGAAGAATCATGACCGATAGTACCAGAATTGCTGCAAGGAGGGTTGCGCCGTCAGGAAGATGGAAGGTTTCCCGAAGGTACGGAACCACAATAATCATGCCCACCAGACCGTAAATGGCAGACGGGATTCCGGCAAGCAGTTCTACGGCGGTTTTCATCCATTTTCCGACGCGGTAAGATGCCATTTTTGCGATGTAAGCAGCACACAAAATTCCAATCGGTACCCCAATAATCATTGCCCCGAAGGTACCGTAGACAGAGGTTAAAATAAATGGCAAAATTCCGTAGCTTGGCGTTTGTGCGGTAGAGGCCCAGACCTTGCCGAGTAAGAATTTGACAAGCCCGATTTCGCGGATGGCGGGAATGCCGGAGATCACCAGAAAGACCGTGATGATAATGACAAACGCAATCGAGACAAATCCGCATAGGGTAAACAGTGTGACCATGCCTTTTTCCAAAAGGTTTTTTTTCTTCATATTCATTCTCCATAAGCAAAAGAGAGTAATCCATATGCCACTTTGTGGGATCGGATTTTCTCTTTTGCCTTACAGGTGGTTTATTTAGGGGAGTAGGGAGTTGCGGTTATCGAATTACCGGAATTGCACCTGCTTTTTCGATCAGACTGTCCGCGTCTTTGCTGGTTGCAAAGTCGAAGAATTTCTGTGCGGTCTGGCTGAGCTTGGTGTCCTTTTTGGTAACCAGAACAAAGTCACGCTGAATCTTATAGCTGCCGTCCTGAATGGTCTGTACGGACGGTGATACGCCATCTACCTGGATAGCTTTCACGCTGTCTTTTACCGATGCGAGCGATGCATAGCCGATGGCGTTGGGGTTTGACGAAACGGTTTGTACGACATCGCCGGTCGAGGTCAGCTCCTGGCTGTAAACGCAGGCGTCCTTGGTCTTGGTGATCGATTCAAAGCCGTCTCTGGTGCCGGAGGCTGCCTCTCTGCCGATGCAGACGATCGGTGCGTCCGCGCCGCCGACATCCTTCCAGTTTGTGACCTCTCCTTTGTAGATGAAGGCGATCTGCTCCAGTGTTAAATCCGCAATCGTGTTTTGGGGGTTTACGATCATCGCGATACCGTCAAGCGCTACCACGGTACCGGTCAGGGTCTGGGCTTCATCCGATTTTAAATCACGGCTGGAAAGACCGATGTCACAGCGTCCCTCCGAGACTGCCTGGATGCCGGAGCCGGAACCGGTCGGGTTATAGGTTACTTTAACATCGGGGTTTTCTTCCATGTACGCTTCGCTTAAGTAGCCGATGACCTTTTCCATTGAGGTAGAGCCGTCCGTTGCAACAATGCCGGAGCTTGTGCTGCCGCTGTCGGCTGTGCCGGATGTGTTGGCCGTATCGGCAGGCGTGCTGCCGCAGCCGGTACATGCAGCGGCAAGTACAAAGATTGATGTGATTACAGTAATTAATTTTTTCATGTGTTCCATCCCTTTCTTATTGAATACACCCATAGTATACAAAACCGAATGTAAATTCTAAAAGAGGGATGATGTTAATTCTATGTTAATCTGATGTTCGTAATCCGAACTCGATTTTAAGAGGTGGATTTCCGCCCAAACGGTGTTAAAATACTCGGCAATCCGTTAGGATTACCTCCGTTTTTGCCTTGTTTGAACGAAAATCCCCACTCTTAAAATTCCTTGACCGAAATCGGATGGAATTTTGAGAAGATTTTGGTGCGGAGGATGCAGGAGGGCTGGCGCCCGGCAAAGACGACAAATCAAAATATTCCGAAATTACGCCGATTAAGGCGAGTTCGGATTGCTAACATCAGGTTAAGGGAAGGTTGGCAGCCGCCAGGTCATCCATGTTGTAGACGGCGCCGTGTTCGGTGATTTCATGCGGAATATTTTTCTCTGTCAGATAGGCGTATAAGTCTTGTTTGTTCATAAAAATCTCTCTCTTCGTTATTTTTCCGATTTGTCGCGGATGTCCTTAATCTGCTGCCAATAATTCCATGCGGCCTGTTCCAGCTTATTTTCGCCCGGCCGGTAGTAGACCTTATCCTTGATGCGCTCGGGCAGGTACTGCTGCGCCACATAGTGATCGGGATAGTCGTGTGGATAGAGGTAGTTCTGCCCGCGCTGCACGGCGCCCTCGCCATCATAGTGCTTATTTTGCAGCTGCCGCGGGATTGAGCCGGTATCCATATGTTCGATATCATAAAGCGCCGCATTGACCGCCATATACGCAGAATTTGACTTTGGCGCGGTCGCAAGCAGCAGCGTTGCCTCCGCCAGCGGAATCCGTGCCTCCGGAAACCCCAGCATCAGCGCACTGTCCACACAGGCTTTCACTACCGTGATGGCGGTCGGATGCGCCAGACCGACATCCTCACAGGCGATCACCATCAGCCGCCGGCAAATGGACTGAATATCATCGGCGGCAATCAGCCGTGCCAGATAATGCACGGCGGCGTTCGGGTCGCTGCCGCGGATCGACTTTTGAAACGCACTGAGGATATCATAATGACTGTCGCCCTTTTGGTCGTAGCAAAACGCCTTTTTTTGGGAGCATTGCTCGGCGATGTCGCGGGTCAGAACAATCGCGCCGCTCTCGTCCGGCGGCGTGTAGTTGGCAGCAAGCTCTAGGGCGTTGAGCGCCTTGCGCACATCGCCGCCCGATTTTTCCGACAGATGGAACAGTGCGTCGTCATCGGCACGGAGGGTGTGGTGCGGAAAATCCTCTGCCTGCAAAATGGTTAGGGCGCGGCGGAGCGCCATGACGATATCTTCCGCCGTGAGCGGCTTAAATTCAAAGACGGTGCTGCGGCTCAAGATCGCGTTGTAAACGTAAAAATAGGGATTTTCCGTCGTGCTGGCGATCAGGGTGATTTTCCCGTTTTCGGTATATTCCAGCAGCGACTGCTGCTGTTTTTTATTAAAATTCTGAATCTCGTCCAAATAGAGCAAAACGCCGTTCTGTCCCAAAAGACCCTCGCTTTCCTTGACAATCGCCTTGACGTCGGCAACCGACGCGTTGGTGGCATTTAGGCGGTAGAGCGCTTTGCGGCTGGTCTTGGCGGCAATATTTGCGACGGTGGTCTTCCCGGTACCGGAGAGACCATAAAAAATCATATTCGGAATGTTTCCGCTTTCGATAATATTACGCAGAATCCGGCCTTTGCCCAATATATGCTGCTGACCCACAACCTCATCTAAGGTTGTGGGTCTGATTCTGTCCGCAAGCGGTTTATTCATATAACGGATGCTTTTTGCAAAGCGCCTGCACCCGTGCGGCAACCTCATCGCGGCTGCCTTCAAAGTCATTCACGATCATCGAGATCAGTTCTGCAACCTCAACCATATCGTCCTCCATAAAGCCGCGCGTCGTTACGGCCGGGGTACCCAAACGGATACCGCTGGTGACAAACGGGCTCTTGGGATCGTTGGGAATGGTGTTCTTGTTACAGGTGATGCCGACCTCATCGAGGTTGTGCTCCACTTCTTTTCCGGTTTTGTCCTGCTTCAGCAGACTAACCAGCATCAGGTGGTTGTCGGTGCCGCCGGACACAATGTCCAGGCCGCGCTGCATCAGCGCGGCTGCCAGTGCGGCTGCGTTCTTCTTCACCTGTGTCTGATAGACCTTAAATTCCGGCGAGAGCGCCTCTTTTAAGCAGACAGCCTTTGCGGCGATGACATGCATCAACGGGCCGCCCTGGTTGCCGGGGAATACTGCCTTGTTGATGGCCGCGCCGTATTTTTCCTTACATAAGATCATGCCGCCGCGGGGTCCGCGCAGCGTCTTATGCGTGGTGGTCGTTACAAAATCCGCATAGGGAACGGGGCTTTGATGCAGACCGGCCGCAACAAGTCCGGCAATGTGCGCCATGTCCACCATCAGGTAGGCGCCAACCTCGTCCGCGATCTCGCGGAATTTGGCAAAGTCAATCTCACGTGCGTATGCGCTTGCGCCGGCCAGAATCAGCTTTGGCTTGTGGGTGAGCGCCAGGGTGCGCAGTGCGTCATAGTCGATGCGGTGGGTGACGTCATCAACCCCATAGGGGACAACGTTAAAATATTTACCGGAGATATTGACCGGCGAACCGTGGCTTAAGTGGCCGCCGTGCGCCAGGTTCATGCCCAAAAAGGTGTCGCCCGGTTCCATGGTGGCAAAAAAGACCGCCAGGTTTGCCGATGCGCCGGAGTGCGGCTGCACGTTGGCAAATTCTGCGCCGAAGAGCTCCTTGGCACGCTCCCGTGCGAGATCCTCGACGATATCGACATATTCACAGCCGCCGTAGTAACGCTTGCCGGGATAGCCCTCTGCATATTTGTTGGTCAGCGGCGTGCCCATCGCCTCCATGACGGCCGGGCTGACAAAGTTTTCTGATGCAATCAGCTCAATCTTATTGCGCTGACGGTTGATTTCCTGTGTGATGGCAGCTGCCAGCTCAGGGTCTGTTTTTCTCACTTGCTCCAATTCAAACATACAATACCTCCAAGTTTTTTGCGGCCGAACCGGTAAAAATCCGATCCTGCACTTGCATCTTTTGATATTCTATATTATAATCGTTTTATCGACAATTTGCAAGGGGGAATTTCAATGCGCGAGACGCTTTCGGCAAAACGGGAACGGGTACTTCATATGATGGATATTTTTGACCGGGTGTATGACGACGCGGCCTGTACGCTGGACTACAAAAACGCGCTGCAGCTTTTGATTGCGACCCAGCTTGCCGCGCAATGCACCGATGCCAGGGTCAATATCGTCACCAGGGATTTGTTTGTCAAATATCCCGATGTGTACGCGTTTGCCAATGCGGACGAGCTGACCCTGCAGGACGGCCTCGATCTGGTGGAAGGCGAAATGAACAAGAGCAAGAAGGCGAAGATCGCCCAGCCGGAGCAGGCCCCCACGGACTTTAAGGTCTACTGGGTCGTCCATCCGGGGGACGAACCGGTGAATGGAGGAATGCAGTTCCCCGGTGCAATCACCGGCAGCGAGGAGGAAGCCCGCCTCTTTGAGGGCTGGTTCCTCGAAGACGGCACCCGCTTGGAGGATAGCCCCTACTACATGGGCCCGGGCGCGAACCATGTGGGCAAACTCGACCGGGACGTGACCTTCTATGGCCATTGGCGCACCGCCGAGAGCGGCGAGGGCAGCCCAGACGGCGGAGACGGCTTCGGCACCCTTCTGGCGGGCGTCGCAGTCGTGGGCGCGGCGGGCGTCGTGGCCTATCAGGTGGGCACGGAGCTCATCCTTGACCAGCTCCTGCCTGCAGGGGTGGCCGTGCCCCATACCCGCGCCGAGCTGGCAATGCTCCTCTGGAACACCGCAGGCCGCCCGGCCCCGGCCACTCTGCCCGCCTTTGCGGACGTAGCCGACCCGGAGCTGGCCCAAGCCGCCCAGTGGGCCATCGAGCAGGGCTACCTGAAAGCCCGCGCCGACGGCAGCTTTAAGCCGGACAAGGGCGTTGCCAAGTGGCGCGTCATCCGCGGCTACCGGGCAGTGACCGAACCATGACCGTGCAGGTAAAATAGCCCCACAGCACAAGGCCCCGCAGACTTTGAAAAAGGTCTGCGGGGCCGCTGTTTGTTTGTGCGTGGTGTGCAGGGAAAGTTTGAGAAGGCGTACAGCAAACCTGTTCCGCGCATTACACCTC
>URTH01000093.1 GCA_900550775.1 uncultured Eubacteriales bacterium
TCAGACTTCAAAATTTTATACCCCAGATTTTCTATTTCTCTTTTCACCACAGCTTCAAGGCCGAAGGTCGCGGTTGCAATCAGTTCCAGTTTCATATCGATTCCTCTTTATCTTTTCTTTTCTTGTCTTTTCGTTCTTCGTTGGTTTTCCATTTTATTCTTGTTCTTCAAGCTCGCCTCATACGCAAAAAAAGCGTCCCGTAAACGGAACGCTGACTTTTTTAAAGATAAGGTGCCCTTCTGTTAAGTGAATTACCTTCCAGTTTTTCCAAAATATCCAGGGATTTTCCGGTTCCGACTGCAACGCATGACTTCGGATCCTCTGCGGTAATCACATTTATCGCGGTTCTGTCTTCAATTCTCTTATCAATTCCGTAGAGAAGCGCTCCGCCTCCTGTAATGATAATTCCGGAATTGCTGATGTCTGCCGCAAGCTCCGGCGGCGTCTGTTCCAGCGTTTGCTTTATGGCGTCGATCACCTCGTCCGCGCATTCCTGCATGGCTTCGCGCAGCTCTTCGGAATTGACCGTCACCGTTTTCGGCAGTCCGCTCAGCAAATCCAGGCCGTTGATTTCCGACCTTTCGCGTTCCTTTTGATAGTAGACCGTGCCGATGCTGCATTTGAGCTGCTCCGCCGTGACGGCGCCGGCCAAAATATTATACTTTCGCTTGATATACTGAATGATGGCATTGTCAAACGCCTCGCCGGCCGTTCTTACGGTATGCGACACCACGATTCCCCCCAGCGAAATCACGGCAACCTCGGTCACACCGGCGCCGACTGTCACCAGCATGGTGCCGTGCGGCTCTGCCACAGGAGCGCCGCAGCCAATGGCCGCCGCCAGCGGCTGTCTGACCAGGTATACCTCACGCGCACCGGCGTTTCTTGCCGCCTCGGTCACGGCGCGGCGTTCTACCTCGGTGATACCGCAGGGAACGCAGATGATCGTCCGCACCCGAAAAAAGCTGTTGCTGACCGTCTTTTTGATAAAGTGCTTCAGCATTGCCACCGTCCCCTGAAAGCTGGTGATGACTCCGTTTCGGATCGGGCGGATTGCCTGTACGCCGTCCGGGGTTCTGCCCAGCATGTCGCTGGCCTCCTCGCCGATCGCCAAAAACTGCTGATTTTTCTTGCTGCGGATCACCATGGAGGGTTCGTTTAACACAATGCCCCTCCGTTTATCATAAATCAGGGTATTCGCCGTCCCCAAATCAATTCCGATATCCACTGCCATTGTGCGTCCGCTCCTTTCTCTTCTCTCAAAATTCGATCTTTGTCAGTCCGTGGTTCGCGCTGTTAACAGGTCAAAAGAAAACTTCTCTTTGAGTAGTTTATCCAATCTGCAAAGCGGCAGACCTACCACGTTAAAATAATCGCCGCGGATTCCCTCGACAAATAACGCGCCAAGCTCCTGAATCCCGTAGGCACCGGCCTTATCCATCGGTTCGCCGCTTGCGATATAGGCGTCAATCTCCTCCGTGCAAAGGCGGCGAAACTGCACCATAGTCTCCGCAACATCGCCGCAAGCGGCGCCGCTTTTTGCGTCCACCACCGCGATCCCGGTCAGCACACTGTGTGCGCGGCCGGAAAGCGCGGCAAGCATGGTTTTTGCCTCTTCCCGATCCTTGGGCTTGCCCAAAACCCGATTGTCTGAAACAACAACGGTATCGGCGCCGATCACCAGACCGTCCGTGACCTTTTCTGCGATATGGACAGCTTTTTCCATCGCCAGGCGCTGTACCATGGCTTTGGGATCCTCGCCCTCTATTTTGATTTCCGGCGTATCGTCGGCCATGACAGAAAATTCCGAAAGCAGCCGTCCGAGCAGCTCCCGTCTCCTGGGTGACGCCGACGCCAGTGTGATCTTTTGCATCTCTCTTCCCCTTTTCCTCAGCGACCCGTAGAACCGAATCCGCCGTCGCCGCGCTCCGTCTCGTCCAAATTCTCACAGGGGATCAGCTCTGCCATGCCGACCGGCATAAACAAAAGCTGCGCAATCCGATCCCCGGCATGAATGGTATAATCCTGATCCGAAATATTGTGTACCGCGATCTTGATCTCGCCGGTGTAGTCACTGTCGATCACGCCGACGCTGTTGCACATGGTGATGCCGCTCTTATACGACAGTCCGGAGCGCGGAAAGACAAACCCGGCATAGCCCATGGGGATCGCAACCGCAATCCCGGACGGAATCAGGGCACGGCCGCCGGCCGGCACTGTGACCGGCTCTTTGAGCGAAGCCGACAAATCCAGGCCTGCGCTGCCTGCCGTTGCATATTTCGGCGGTGTCACCGACGGATCACAATATTTGATTTTTACCTGCATAGTTTTCTCCCATCCGCGGCACACGGCCGCTTTTTCTTTATTCAATTCCCTTTAAGTAATGGAATCTGGTATATTTCCCGGAAAATGTTCCGCCCTCAAAATACAGCCTGCAAACCGCATCGCAGCGCTTCGCCGTCTCCACGGTAAAGCACAGCCGGTACGAATCGGCACCGGCGCGGCGCAGCTCCTCTTTTTTATCGCCCATATAAAGCGGAATACTGTTTAAAATCACACTGCGGCAATCCGCACCATCCTTTACCACCGGGAGTGCATTTCCCTTTCGGTCACAGATGACCTCGACGCCGTGGCAGGGGCATCGGCCGATGTTTTTCAGCACGCAGTTTTGGGTCACCATCAGCGGAATATGTCCGTATGCGATTGCCTCAATCCAAAGCCCCCGGCTCAAATCACGAATCTGCGCAAGGTTCAGCTCTGCCGACACGCATGCAGCCGCTGCGCCCATTTGTGATAACTGATGCAGAGCCATCGAATTTGCAAGGTTTAACCGATGCCCGCCCCATATGGCAAAGGGTCTCTCCCACGCAAGCTGGCCGATGTTCTCGGCGCGCAAAGCGCAAAATCCCATGTCATAGAGACGGTTCAGCCGCTCGTTCATCGCGTGCTGCCGCCCGTCCGGCACAATTGCCGGCAGCGCAAGCAAAATCCGATTCTTTTCCGCAAGATACCGCTCCGGCTCTTGCTCCACCTGATGAATCGGCACATCTATTTTATAAAACGGATACTTTTTGACTGTTTCAAACTGTTCTGCATCTCGGACGGAGGCCGTATAACAGAGCGCCTCTTTCACCGTGCCGCGGCAAGCGGTAAGCCTTGGCGCGTCCAAAAAGGGATAGCCGTCCGTTTTTGAGAGCGCCGCCGCAAGCTCTTCCAGTCCCTTACGGCGCAGCTGATTGGTGATTTTCACCGGGATATAGGGGCTGCCCGTCACCTCTGCGGTCACGGTGTCAAGCCGAAATGGCGTGCCGCCGGTCTTTCGCAGCTGCTTTTCAATCTCCGCCCTTGCCGCCTTACTGTTTTGCGCCGTCTCCAGCACGGTATCTAAGGTAACCGTCACCTTCGCTTTGCCGCTCGTCAGCGTGACGGACGGCCGCTCGCCCTCGGCAAAGTACGCATTCGCGTTTGCCGCAATCTTTCGCTCCGGGAGCGGGATTTCGTCTTTTTGGTTTTTTGCATAGGGGTTATCCGGCTTGTCAAAGGCAAACATGTCCGTGCCGGTACGCCCGGTAAAATATCCGTCGGTCAGTCCGCCGCGGAAGAACACGCGGCGCAGACGCTCCTCCTCATCCCGGTTCGGTCGGCGCATCGAATCGATGCAGCTGCGATACGCCTGCACCACCGCCGAAACATACGAGACGCCCTTCATGCGACCCTCGATTTTTAAGGACGAAACGCCCATCTCGGACAGCTGCTCTAAGTGACTGAGCAGCGACATATCCTTTAAACTCAGGTAAAACCGCGCGGCGCCGTCTTTTCCGCGATAGGGCAGACGGCAGGGCTGGGCGCACTTGCCGCGGTTGCCGCTCCGGCCGCCCAGCACGCTGCTCATCAGGCACTGGCCGGAATAGCTCATACACATCGCGCCGTGCACAAACACCTCAATCTCTGCCGTGCAGTGGCGGATCACATGCGCAATCTCCTGCGCCGACATCTCCCGTGCAAGAACCACCCGTTTTGCGCCCATGCGCTCCAAGGCCTTGACGCCGGCCAGGTTATGCACCGTCATCTGGGTGCTGCCGTGCAGCGGCAGAGACGGGCAAAGCTGATGAATCCGCGTCATCACGCCGATGTCCTGAACGATCACGCCGTCGATGCCGCTGTCGGCCAAAACCTTGATATACCGATCCAGCGCCGAAAATTCCCGATCCAAGGTCATGGTGTTGACCGTCACGTAGCTCTTTGCGCCGTACAGGCGGCAGTAGTCGGCGGCCGCCTTGATCTCTTCTTCCGAAAAGTTGTCCGCAAAGCTGCGCGCGCCAAACTGCTTGCCGGCAAAATAGACCGCGTCCGCGCCGCTCTGCACCGCCGCTTTTAAGCAGTCCATGTTGCCGGCCGGCGCAAGCAGCTCCATCTTTGTCTGATTTCGCATCCTATCTCCGCGCATCAAGCGTCCATACCGCCCGTCCGCGGACTGCGGCGCAGCGAGGACAGCTCGGTTTCCTTTTTGGCAAGCTCAATCTGCAGCTTATGCATATCCTCTTTCAGCGTCTCAACCTCCAGCTTTTTCTCCTCCAGTGCCTCGCCCTTGGTCTTGGCCTCGTCGATATAGCGCCGCAGCTCCTCGCGGATATTATCAAGCACGCTTTCGTTTTTCAGCAAATCGTCCGCAATGTTGATCGCCGCCAGCACTGCGGTCATCGCCGTGCTCAGCTGCTTGTTTCCCTCTTGAATCTGTCCCATCCGTTTGTTGACCAAAAGTGCGACACGCTGTACATATTCCTCCGGCTCATTGGTCACCAAAAGGTATTCGACATTATTGATTTTTACCTCAACCCGTTTGTTTTCCATGGCTTTCTCCTCTTTCAAGAGCTACGCCCGCTGCGATTGCAGCTTGTACAGCGTTTTTAATACTCCGGCTACGGTTTTCGCATCCGGGATTTCGTTTTTCATGATTTTTTCTGCCACATCCGTAATCGGCATCCAGGTAATGTCCAGATATTCATCCTCATCCGGGTGCATGGTACCGCTCTTTAAGTCGGTGGCAAGGTAAAGATGGGTCACCTCATCCGTAAAGCCCGGTGACGGATAGATACAGCCCAAATATGCAAAGTTCCCGGCGCGCAGCCCGGTCTCCTCCTCCAGCTCACGCATGCCGCAGACGCGGTGCTCCTCTCCGGGGTCCAGCTTGCCGGCCGGAATCTCTAAGGTGACGGTCTCCATCGCCTTGCGGTACTGCTTTACCAGAACGATCTCCTGCTTTTCGTTCAGCGCGACCACGCCGACGCCGCCCGGATGCCCCACAAGCTCTCTCGTTGCCAGGCTGCCGTCCGGCATCCGCACCTGATCGACGGACACCTTGATAATCCTTCCTTCAAACTTGACTTCCGATGAAACCGTTTTTTCTTCAAATACCAAAACCCATCCCCCGTTCCGTTTTATTTTTCTGTTCTGCTGTCCGATCGGACAGACGATCCGCGAATGCCTCCATGGCATGAAAAAGGATCTTAAAATGACCCAAAAACCAAAAAGCCAAAGAGCCGTTCGCCGAGTGTCTGCGCATTTTAAGTATTGACCGGCATTGGGCGCCGTATTTTCGCCCTCGGCCGTCCTGCCTGCATAAAGCCGAAACGGGGCTGTAAAAAATGCGGTTTTTTACAGCCCCTGTTTCACAACAGAAGAAAACTCTATTTTCTCCCAATGTGCCTGCGCTTATACGGTTTCGTATTTTCGCTTATACAATGCCGTGTGCCATCATAGCATCGGCAACCTTCAAAAATCCTGCGATGTTTGCACCGGCTACATAGTTTCCGGCCATGCCGTACTTTTCAGCGGCCTCATCGGTCTTTTTAAAGATGTCCTCCATGATGTTCTTCAGCTTTGCGTCAACCTCTTCAAAGGTCCAGGAATAACGCATGCTGTTCTGGCACATTTCAAGAGCGGATGTTGCAACTCCGCCGGCATTGGAAGCCTTGCCAGGTACGAAGTAGATATGTTCCTGAAGATATTCTTGTTCTATCTGCTTTCAATAAAGGTGATTGTGGTACTATTGCAATTAATAATGCAATCCAGAAAATTGCTAATCCAAACTATGGATCAGAAAAATGTATCAAATCTGGAGATACGACATATTACGTTGGTGATATAGTAATTCAGATCAAAAATAATTATGAAGCAGAAGTGGATATGGGGGATATGAATATAGAAAATGCTTCTCAAAATGATGAACCTTCTATAAATAACACATTTATTCCTAATGGTATGTTAGGAAAGATTATTGATATTTATGACGAAATTATTCCATATACAAATGAACATAAGACAGGCGCTATTATTGATTTTGATGGTGTCAGAGTAAAATATGAAAAATCAGAAATGTCAATGTTGCTGCTTGGATATGCAATTTCTATTCATAAAAGCCAAGGAGGAAGTGCTAAGGTGACGATTACACTTACACCATCTTGTCATGCTTATATGATGAATTCTAATTTATTATATGTGGCATTAACACGTACAAAAGAAAAATGCTTTCATATTGGAGATAAAGACACTGTAAACAGATCCATTAAAAAGAAAGAGAATTTTAAGAGGAACACTTTTTTATTAGATATATTAAAGAAGTTAAAAATTAAATTAAACAAAAAGGAGAGCAAATGAAGTCAGAATTATTTAAAAACGAATTAAAAACAATTACTTCAGATGATATTCGTGATTTTGCAAAAGTTGTTTTGGACGATGCCCCAGACTATTTTTTCAAAGTTGCGGCAAGTTCTACAGGTAAATATCACCCGGCATACGCGCTGGGTGATGGCGGTTTAATGCGTCATACAAAAGCAGTATTAAGGATTTACAATTATATCATCGGATTAGAACAGTACCAGAATCAGTTTGATGAGAGATGGATAGATCTTGGACGTGTTGCTTGTTTGGCACATGATA
>URTH01000094.1 GCA_900550775.1 uncultured Eubacteriales bacterium
CAGCTCGGCGCACAGCTCCACGCACTCGTCACAGATATAGACATTTCCCGTGCCGGCGATCAGCTTGCGCACCTGGTCCTGGGTCTTGCCGCAGAATGAACAGCTCACAATACGGTTTTCATCGTTGTTTTTCGGCATCGGATATGCCTCCCCTCTTTATAGCATTCGTTCCTATTCAGTGCTTATCGATAATTTTGTCCACCAGACCATACTTCACAGCGTCTTCCGCCGTCAGCCAGTTGTCGCGGTCGGTGTCCCGTTCAATGGTCTCCAGAGGCTGGCCGGTCATCTCCGCCAGCAGTCGGTTCATACGGTTGCGGATAAAGAGAATATGATCCGCCTGGATTTTGATGTCGCTGGCCTGTCCCTTGGTGCCGCCCATGGGCTGGTGAATCATGATTTCGCTGTTGGGCAGGGTCATCCGCTTGCCCTTGGCACCGGCCGCGAGCAGGAACGATCCCATGCTGGCCGCCATGCCGATGCAGATGGTGGACACGTCGCATTTGATAAACTGCATGGTATCGTAAATCGCCATGCCGGCGGAAATGGAGCCGCCCGGGCTGTTGATATACAGATGGATATCCTTATCCGGATCCTCACTGTCCAAAAACAAAAGCTGCGCAACAACAAGGCTGGCGGTTGCATCGTTCACCTCGTCCGACAGGAAGATAATCCGATCCTTAAGTAATCTTGAAAAAATATCGTACGAACGTTCTCCGCGCCCAGTCTGTTCAATGACATAGGGTACCAGACTGTTTTTGATTGGCTCTATCATTACTATCCATACCTTTCTGCCTGCAAAAATCCGTCTTTCCCGTACCGCAGGCCGGTACAGGCGTTTTTTCAATATGTGCAATTACCAGAATAAGGCTGACTTGGATAATATACCCAAATCAACCTTACACTATACCCTCATAGCGAGGTTTTTTCAGCGCGGCAGTCTCTTATTTAAAGTTTGCGTTGCTGACTAAGAATTCAATCGTTTTTTGTGCCTTGATCCGATCCTTGATCTCGTCCTCGGTGATGTACTTCTTGACATCTTCTGCTTTCATACCGCTGTCTTTGGCCGTCTTTTCATATTCCTTTTCCACATCGGCATCGGTCGCGTCGATCTTCTCCAGATCGCAAACCTTTTCCAAAATCAGCGAGGTCTTTACGCGCTTGCCAGCCTCTTCACGGAACTGATCCTTCAGCATCTCGGCCGTGGTACCCGTGTACTGCATGTACTGCTTTAAGTCCATACCCTGATAACGCATCTGCATATCAAAGTCGCGGATCATGTTTTGAATCTGTGTCTCGATCATGGCATCCGGGATATCGATATCGATCGCGTCGCATACGGCCTTGATGACATTTTCCTCGGTCTCGTGCGCAGCACGCTCTTTGTTGGCTGCCGCAAGCTTTTCCTTGGTGTCCTTCTGCAGCTCTTCTAAGGTGTCAAATTCGCTGACATCCTTTGCAAACTCATCGTCCAGCGCCGGCAGCTCCTTGACCTTGATGCCGTTGATTTTTACCTTAAACATGGCATCCTTGCCCTTTAATTCCTCCGCGTGATATTCCTCCGGGAAGGTCACGTTGACGGTAACCTCGTCGCCGGTGTTCGCGCCGATTAACTGATCCTCAAATCCGGGGATAAACTGACCCGAACCGATGGTCAGATCATAATTCTCGCCCTTGCCGCCGTCAAATGCCTTTCCGTCCGCAAAGCCCTCAAAATCAATGCTTACGATATCGTCTTTGGCAACCGGGCGATCCTCAACCGGAACCATTCTTGCGTTTCTCTCTCTGAGCTTTTCAATCTCAGCGTCAACGTCCTTCTTTAAGGTTCTGTGCGTAACCTTGGTCGCTGCGATGCCCTTATAAGTACCCATCTCAAATTCCGGCTTTACGGTAACCTTTGCCGTAAAAGTAACGCCGTTTTCCTTGCTGATCTCGCCCTTAATATCGATTTCGGGCTGATCCACCGGCGAAATGCCGTTTTCCTCTACCGCTTTATCATATGCATCAGGGAGGGCAATGTTTATTGCATCCTCATAGAAAATCTCTTTTCCGTAGTATCTTTCGATAATCTGGCGCGGCGCTTTGCCTCTGCGAAATCCCTGCACGTTGATTTTCTTCACATTCTTGCGATAAGCCTTTTCAATTGCTTTTTCAAACTCCTCGGCAGAAACAGAAAACTCAAAGCTCACAACGTTCTTTTCCACTTTTTCTACTGTACTCATCCTAAACATTCCTCTCTACTTCATTAAAAATACTTCTTCATTGTACATACCCTTAGAATTATATCATAAAATTTCAAAAATGCAAGTTTTTTTACACATTTTTTATTTTTTCACCAAAAGCGGGGTAAAGTTTAAATAGTCACAGGACACAAGACTGAGGGTAATCCCGTCATAATTTCCCTGCGGTGCGTACTGATGCGCCGCGGCGTGCAGATGCCCGAACACGCACCGGCCGACGTGATAATCCCTTAAAATATCCAAAAATCCCTCGGACACGCCGCAGCGCTCCAGCGGCGGATAGTGAAACGCCGCAATGATCTCCTTCGGTTTTTGGCGGCGCGCCTCCTCCAGCGACAGCACAGTTCGGATTCTCTCCCGCTCATAGATTTTTCGATTTTCTTCGGTTGAGCCGGGGTGCGCAATCGGCCAGCCGCGCGTGCCGCAGATGGCGGTGTCACCCCACATAAAGGCGGTATTTTTTAAAAAATGAATGGTACCAAATCCGTTTTCTTCGACATACTGCTCCATCTTGCTCAGCGTTGTCCACCAATAGTCATGGTTGCCGCGCAGCAAAAGCTTTTGTCCGTTCAGCTGATGAATATAGGAAAAATCTGCCTTGACTTCCTGCAAATACATCGCCCACGATATATCGCCGGGGATCAGCACCAAATCCTCGTCCGTTACCACGCGGTTCCAGTTTCTTTGCATTTTTTCTTCATAATTTTCCCAGCACGAGCCAAAGACATGCATCGGTTTATCACAGCTTAAGGAAAGATGTAAATCCGAAATTGCAAAAATAGACATCGCATCACCATATCCTTTGTATAATTCTCCGGTTATGTGACATACTAAACCTGTATTACAAAGCATGCTCTGTAAAACAATGTTTCTTTGATCTGCCTTTGCGCACGGTCAAAGAAGTATGCGAAATCCGCCGTTGGAACAATCCGTTCGGCGGCGTTCGCTGTACGCACAATAAAATTGCCGCAATCGCGGCGGAACGGAGTGTAATTATTATGGAAAACACCAATCATGCCATCCCCGGAATTATGTGCAGTGTCGAGCAGTGCGCGTATCATGCACAGGATAACAAGTGCACCGCCGGCCGTATCGAAGTCGGTTCCAGCGCAAGCTGCTGCAGCTCCTGCGATACCGAGTGCGTTACCTTTAAGCCCGGCAAGTAGGGTTTGACGAAAACCAAAATTTGTCCCTATCTTTTACTTTCATTTTGCAGATGGATCGCCGCCCAAAGGGCGGCGATTTCTGTTATCACGCGTTTTCCTTTTCAAAAGCCAAAACGGCGCCTACACGTTCAAAAACTTTTTGACGCAGCCGTACATCTCATCCCGGTCGATCACGCCCTCAAAACGCTTTTCTTTCTCAAAAAGCGCCTTTAACGATGCCGGAATCTCCATACCGCTCTTTTCCTGAAGCCGTGTAAGCAGTGTGAAATCATCCGCCTCGCTATCCTCTCCCAGCGCCGACAGCACTGTCTCGTTAAACTTAAACGGGCTTGCGGTCGATGCGATGATCGTCTTGGTCTGATCCCCGGTCTCGGTCACGTACTGCTCATAAACGTCCACGGCAACTGCGGTGTGCGTATCTAAGGTATAGCCGGTCTTTTCAAAGGTCTTATAGATGCGCTCCTTGGTGAAGTAGTCGTCACAGTATCCGCCCCAGAACTGCTCCGTGATTTTATCGTGCATTTCTTTGGATAGGCGGTAGCTGCCCTGCTCCTTCAAATCGTCCATCAGTTCTCTGACGCAGGCCGCGTCATTGCCGCTGATGTCAAACAGCAAGCGCTCTAAGTTGCTGGAGATTAAGATATCCATCGACGGCGATACGCTGGTATAGAATTCACGGTTTCGGTTATATTCGCCGGTGCGGATAAAATCGGTCAGCACGTTGTTGCGGTTGGAGGCGCAAATCAGTTTGCCGATCGGAAGCCCCATCTTTTTCGCATAATACGCCGCCAGGATATTGCCAAAGTTTCCGGTCGGGACGCATACGTTCACCAATTCGCCGGCCTGAATCTCACCCGTTTTTACCATATCGCTGTACGCCGATACATAATAGACAATCTGCGGAACCAGTCTGCCCCAGTTGATGGAGTTTGCCGAGGATAATACATAGCCGTTTTCGCTCAGCTCTTCTGCCGCGTCACGGTCGGTAAAAATCTTCTTTACGCCGTTTTGGGCGTCGTCAAAGTTCCCCTCAATGCCGGAGACAAAAACGTTGCCGCCCTCCTGGGTCATCATTTGCAGCTTTTGCATATCGCTGACGCCGTCACCCGGATAGAACACAACAATTTTCGTACCGGCAACGTCCTTAAAGCCCTCCAGCGCCGCCTTTCCGGTATCTCCGGAGGTCGCAACCAGAATCACAATGGTTTTATCCTCGCCGGTCTTTTTCATGGCGGTTGTCATAAAGTACGGAAGAATCTGCAGTGCCATATCCTTAAACGCGCAGGTCGGCCCGTGCCACAGTTCTAAGATATAGCGGTTATCACCCAGCTTTACCACCGGTGCAACTGCTTCGCTGCTGAACTTGCCATCGCCGTACGCACCCTCGGTACAATAGGATAGCTGGCTTGCCGTAAAGTCCGTCAAAAACTTTCGGAGCACCAGCTTGGCGCGGTCAATATAGGACATTTCCACCAGCCGCTCCATATCGCGCGGACTCAGCGCCGGGATCTCACACGGCACAAACAGGCCGCCGTCCTCCGACAGGCCTTTTTTGATGACCTCTGCCGACTTCAGACGGAGCTCGGCATTTCTCGTACTTCTGTAATACATCATATACTATCACCATCTTCTTTCCAATAGAATCAAAATAAGGGAGACCGCACAAAATCCGTGCAGCAATCCCCTTTACACTAACATAAAAATCGGTCTAAGTCAATATCTTTCAGCATAAATCGTATTCCATCAACCAACAAATATCTGTACAAAACGCCATCATTTGCTAATTTAGCGCCATGGGCACACGGGAATTTTCCATTCGGAAGATATTTGATAAAAAGGGGCTTGCCGCATACGGCAAACCCCTCCCGGCCGGTCGGACACGGTGACGCATCCGACGCGGCTTTTATTCTTCTTTCACGCAATCAGCAAATATACTTCTTTAAGTTTGCCCCAGCGCTCTCTGCGTCCGCACTTACCATAACCGTAAAGGAAACGTGGAACTTTTCTTCCAGCTTCTCAAGGTCGGTAACCAGGCCTTCCAAATCCTCCATCGAAGCCGACGGCACACTCTTGAAGATACTGTCGATAAAAATGTGCGTCACATCATAATCCTGCGCGATGATGCCGCAGAGCAGCCCTTCAAACATCTCAATGCTGCGGATGTCAAAGCTCTCTGTGTTAATCATTCTGGCTTTGTGGCTGATATCGTGCATCAGGCGATTGCCCTCCGTAATGCAAACAACGTTACCCTTTTCGACATCGATTGCCGCATTTACAGCCTCAATCAGTTTCGGCGTCTTGCCGCTTCCCTTTAAACCTATATTCACTTTAATCATGATGTGATTCCACCTTTCTGAGCTTAGATTTTAGTTCTCTAATCTTGTTGGTATCATTGTATCATAAAAGTGAGACGGACACAAGTGCTTTTTCTGCATTTTTTTAAATTTTTTGTAAACATCTTCTAGCCGTTTAATCTGGCTTCCAATTCCTCTTTCATATCCTCATAGCCGGGCTTTCCCAAAAGCGCAAACATATTCTTTTTATAGCTCTCTACGCCGGGCTGGTCAAAGGGGTTGACGCCGAGCAGATAGCCGCTGATGCCGCAGGCCTTTTCAAAGAAGTAAACCAGCTGGCCGAAGGTGTATTCATCCAGCGCGGAAAGCGCAATGACGAGGTTCGGCACACCGCCGTCCGTGTGGGCAAGGGTTGTGCCCTCAAAGGCTTTTTTGTTGACAAAATCCATCGTCTTTCCGGCCAGGAAATTCAGGCCGTCCACGTTGTCTGCGTCCGCCTCGATCACGATATCTTCTTTGCTGTTTTTCACATACAGTACGGTTTCAAAAAGCATTCTCCGTCCGTCCTGAATATACTGTCCCATCGAATGCAAATCCGTGGAGAAGCTGACGCCGGCCGGGAAAATTCCTTTCTGATCCTTGCCCTCGCTCTCGCCGTAAAGCTGCTTCCACCACTCGGTAAAGTACTGCAGCTCCGGCTCGTAGTTTACCAGCATCTCAACATCCTTGCCCTTGCGGTGCAGAATGTTGCGGATTGCCGCATACTGATAGCAGGGGTTTTCTTCCAGGTTTTCGTTTGCGTAAAGGGTGCGTGCATCTGCTGCGCCCTGCATCATCCGATCGATATCCGCGCCGGAAACCGCGATCGGCAAAAGGCCGACTGCCGTCAACACGGAGTAGCGTCCGCCCACATCGTCCGGAACCACAAAGGTTTCATATCCCTCATCGTCCGCCAGTTTTTTCAATGCGCCCTTTGCACGGTCGGTGGTCGCATAAATGCGGCGCCTTGCCTCTTCCTTCCCGTAGCGCTCCTCGACATACTTCTTTAAAATGCGGAACGCAATCGCCGGCTCAGTCGTGGTTCCCGACTTGGAAATCACGTTTAAGGAAACATCCTTTCCGTCCAGGCATTTGATTACCGCATTTAAATAGTTGGGGCTGATATTGTTTCCCGCAAAGATAATCTGCG
>URTH01000095.1 GCA_900550775.1 uncultured Eubacteriales bacterium
GAAAACTCTTTACCTGCGGATGCTTGCGCAGCATCGACTGGATGCCGCTGCGCAGAACGCCGGTTCCCTTGCCGTGGATGATGCTGACGGTGCTAAGCCCTGCCATACTGGATTCGTCCAAAAACTTATCCGTTTCCATCAGCGCCTCTTCCAGCATCATGCCGCGCAGGTCGATCTCGGTTTTGACATTGCCGCTGCGCAGCGAGGACTGCTTTTGCCGCGGCGGCGTGTAAGCGTCCGGCCGCGTCTGATCCTCGTCCCCGATCAGCGTCAGATTTTCGATGCGGCTGTTGATCTTCATGATGCCGACCTGAATGGTGGCGGTGTTGTCCTTGGGGTTTATGCTCAGCACACTGCCCTTGTCTCCGATGTCATTGAGCAGTACGGCTGCGCCAAGCTTTAAATTCTTGGCGGTCAGGTTGGATTTTTTGATCTGCGGTGTGCGGCTCTTGGGCGCCTTGTTTTTCTTCTTTTTCAGACCAAGCTCCCGTTTGACCTCTTCCATGGCGCGCAGAACCTCGGCCTCGTCCCGCTGCTTGCGTGCGGCCTTTACCTGCGCCAAAAGGGCGTTCGTTTCCTCCTCGGCACGCTGAATCATCTTGTCGGCCTTTTCTCTTGCGCGGTCGTAGATCTTGTCTTTTTGCTTTTCGATCTTTTCTTTTTCCTGTTCCAGCTGCCGTTTTAAATCGGCAATCTCCTGCTGCATCTTCTGCGTTTTGAAAGAGGCCTCCTCGGTTTCCTGCCGATTCTTTTCGATGCTGCCCAAAATATCCTCAAACTGCACGTTTTCCTCCGAGAGCATCGCGCGGGAACGGTCGATAATGGCATCGGGCAGCCCCAGGCGTTTTGAGATCGCAAAGGCGTTGCTCTTTCCGGGGACGCCGACTAAGAGACGGTACGTCGGGCTCAGGGTGGTGACATCAAACTCACAGGAGGCGTTCTCGACGCCCGGCGTCGCGAGGGCGTAGAGCTTTAACTCACTGTAATGGGTGGTTGCGGCAATCCTTGCGCCCTTTTCCCGCAGGCTTTCCAAAATGGCGGTCGCAAGCGCCGCGCCCTCGATCGGATCGGTGCCAGCGCCCAACTCGTCAAACAGCACCAGACAGTGATTTTTTGCCCGATCGACAATTCGCACAATGTTTTTCATGTGGGACGAAAAGGTGGAAAGGCTTTGTTCAATGCTCTGTTCATCGCCGATGTCGGCAAAAATGTCCTGAAAGACCGGCATCACGCTGCCCTCTGCCGCCGGAATGTGCAGACCGGACTGGGTCATCAGGCAAAACAGTCCCAGTGTTTTCAAAACCACGGTTTTACCGCCGGTATTCGGCCCGGTGATAATCAGCGTATCGTAGTTCTCGCCCAGGGAGACCGTGGTGGGAACAATCTTTTTGCGGTCAATCAAAGGGTGCCGCCCCTTGCGGATTTTGATGGTATCATCTTGGCTGAGGTCGGGGCAGACCGCCTTCATATCGATGGCAAGTCTTGCCTTGGCGAGGACAAAGTCCAAATGAATCAGAGTGTCAAAATTCAGCGCCAGAATTTCGGCAGCTTCGGCTGCCAGAAGGGAAAGCTCTGCCAAAATACGTTCAATTTCCGCCTTTTCGCGGATTTCCAGCTCGTGCAGCTCGTTGTTTGCGTTGACAACGCTCTCCGGCTCGATAAATACCGTGCTGCCGGAAGAAGAAATGTCATGGACAATACCGCGCACGTCGCCGCGGTGCTCTGCTTTGACCGGAACCACGTAGCGGTTATTGCGCATGGTGACAATGGCATCCTGTAAAAATTTTTGGTAGTGGCCGGAATGAATCATGGAATCCAGGGAGGATTTGATGCGTGCGGCGGCGTTTCTCGCCTTGCGGCGAATGCTGCTAAGCTCCGCGCTGGCGCCGTCCGCCATTTCCTCCTCGGACAGGACAGAGCCGCAGATGCGTTCCTCCAGCGCTTTATCCGGGGTCAGTGATGCAATGTAGCCAAACAGCGTCCCGGTTTGTTCTTCGGTCAATACTTTTAAGGTGCGCGCGTTTTTTAAGATGCGCGCAATATTCAAAAGCTCTCCCATGCTCAGCGTACCGCCGATTTCCAGGCGTTTCAGGGACTCCTTGATGGCTGCGATCCGCAAAATTTCCGGCGCGCCGTATTTTAGAATCAGGGTCACTGCGGCATCGGTCTCGGCGAGCATCTGAGAGACAGCGCCGGGATTCTCCGATGGACAAAGCGCCGCAATGCGATCCTTGGTTTCTTCATTTTTCGCAAACGCAGAGAGCATCTCTAATATCTTGGGATATTCTAAGGTTTGCAGGGTTTTTGCTTCCATGTATTTCTGCCTCCGTGTCGATCATATTCCAGGTTCTGTTCCTATTATATACCCATCTTGCCGGATTTGTCTACACCTTTTTCCGATTTCAGACCGTTTGAAACTTTGTCCGCTTTTTGCATATAATAAATTGGCGGGAATGATATTTTTACAAAATTGGGGAAAAACATGAGAAGTTGCGGTTGAAAACGGAAAAGAATTATGGTAAAATATGAATTTAGAAGTTTGGAGGAGAAGGTATGGAACGATATTTGGATAACAGCGCGACGACCCGCCCCTATGACGCGGTGACAGAAAAGGTGGCGGAGGTGATGCGGAATTGTTACGGGAATCCGTCCTCGCTGCACCGCCTTGGAATTGCGGCAGAGAAAGAGGTGCGGGCGGCAAAAGAGGCCATCGCCCGTACCCTGCATGCCGCGCCCGGCGAGATTTACTTTACCTCCGGCGGAACGGAGTCGAATAACCTGGCAATCCGCGGCGTTTGCGCCGCGGGCCGCGGACGGCATATTCTGACTACGCCGCTGGAGCATCCGGCAACCATGAACACCCTAAGCCATCTCCGGAAAAAAGGCTGGCGTGTGGATGCGGTGCCGGTACAAAGTGATGGCGTGATTTCGCTCTCCGCACTGGAAAAAATGGTGACGGCCGACACGGTTCTGTTGACGGCGATGCTGGTCAATAATGAAATCGGATCCATCCAGCCGATTGCCAAGATGGCAAAAATATTAAAGAAAAAGAATCCGCGCGCTGTATTCCATGTAGATGCCGTACAGGGCTACGGCAAGGTTTTGTGCGACGTCAGAGAACTGGGCGTGGATCTGCTCAGCATCAGCGGCCATAAAATCCACGGCCCCAAGGGGATCGGTGTGCTTTATATCAAAAAAGGTACCAAGATCGCTCCGATTCTGTATGGCGGCGGCCAGCAGGATAATCTGCGCTCCGGGACGGAAAATGTGCCGGGGATTGCCGGGCTTGGCCTTGCGGCAGAGATTTGTCATAAAAATATGAAGGAATCCGTGCCAGAGATGGAGCGGCTGCGCCGGCGGTTAGAGCAGGGCATCATTGCAAACATCCCGAATGTCAGGATTAACACACCCAAGGGGTGTGCGCCGCATATTTTAAATGTTTCCTTCGGCGGCGTTCGTTCCGAGGTGGTGCTGCACTCGCTGGAGAATGAGGGGATTTATGTGTCCAGCGGCTCGGCGTGTTCCAGTCATAAAAAGGAGCCGAGTTATGTGCTGACCGCGATCGGCACTCCGCGTGAGATGATCGACGGCAGCATTCGATTTAGCCTGTCGGAGATGAACACCGAGGAGGATATTGACGCGGCGGTGGCGGCGCTGACGGTCATTGTACCCCGGCTGCGGAAATTGAACCTGTCGTAAAAAAAGCGACACAACGATGGGATACTAAGGATAGGAGTTTTAAAAATGAAAAAACCGGATATTGTACTGTTAAAATATGGTGAAATTGCGCTGAAAGGGCTGAACCGCCCCATGTTTGAAAAGCGGCTTTTGAAGAATCTTGCGGCGGCGATTGCCCCGGCCGGGTCGTTTCATATCCGTAAATCACAGTCGATGATCTATGTGGAGCCGGCGGATGAGGGCGCCGATATGGAGGATGCAATTGCGCGGATGCGCAAGGTGTTCGGTATTGTAAATATCTGTCCGGCGGTCTCCTGTGAGAAAGATATGGAAAGTATCGCACGCACCACCATTGACTGCCTTTTGGCAATGGACACGGAGGGAAAGAGCTTTAAGGTGGAGGCAAAGCGGGAGGATAAGCAGTTTCCGCTCAATTCGCCGGCGATCTGCCAGCAGATGGGTGGCTGTATCTTAAAAAATGTCAAGGGCCTCCATGTGGATGTGCATCATCCCGATATCCTTGTCCAGATCGAAATTCGGAAAAGGGCCTACATCTTTACCGAAAAATTAAGCGGCGCAGGCGGAATGCCGGTCGGCACCAACGGCAAGGCGGCGCTCTTGCTCAGCGGCGGCATCGACAGCCCGGTTGCGGGATGGATGATTGCCAAGCGCGGTGTCGCACTGGATGCAGTACACTTTCACAGCCATCCGTATACCTCGGATCGCGCCAAGGAGAAGGTAATTCAGCTTGCAAAAATTATCTCTGCCTACACGGGGAAAATTCACCTGCATGTGGTTCCCTTTACGGATATTCAGCTTGCCATCATTGAGCAGTGCCCCAAAAATTATCTGACCCTGATTATGCGCCGGGTGATGATGCAGATCGCGGAGCGGATTGCCGTAAAATCCGGTGCAAAGGCGTTGATTACGGGTGAGAGTATCGGACAGGTGGCCAGCCAGACCATGGAGAGCCTGGCGGTAACCGATCACGCGGTGTCGATGCCGGTGTTCCGCCCCTGTATCGGTATGGATAAGGAAGAAATCGTGCAGATTTCCAAGAAGATAGAAACGTATGAGACATCGATCTTGCCCTATGAGGACTGCTGCACCATTTTTGTGCCCAAGCATCCGAAAACCAAGCCGACTCTGGAAGAAATTTTAGAGGCGGAAAAGTCGCTGACTGATTTGGAGTCCATGGTGCAGGCGGCGATTGACGGCGAGGAGGTTGTTGTCATTAACCCGCGGGAGGAGCTCTATGAATTTTGAGATCATATCGGTAGGAACCGAATTGCTGCTCGGCCAGATCGTCAATACCAATGCACAGGCAATCAGCCGGATGCTCAGCGAACTTGGCATGAACGTATATTATACCACGGTGGTAGGCGATAACCCGGAGCGGCTGCGCGCCGCGCTGGAGATTGCAGCGTCGCGCGCCGACGGGATTATCACAACCGGCGGACTGGGGCCGACCGGCGACGATCTGACCAAGGAGACGATCGCGGACTTTTGCGGACTTCCGTGTGAGATGCATGCGGAAAGTCTTAAGCGGCTTAAGGCGCGCTTTGCCGCCGGCAAAAATCCCATGCCGGAAAATAACCTGAAACAGGTCATGATGCCAAAGGGTTGTGTAGTGCTGGATAACGATCACGGCACCGCGCCCGGTGCGGTGATTGAACACGGTAACAATACCTTTATTATGCTGCCGGGGCCGCCGCATGAGATGGAGGCCATGCTGAAGGAGAAGGTGCGTCCTTACCTGAAGGCAAAGACGGACAGCGTGATTGATTCCAAAACGCTGCGCGTTTTTGGGATTGGCGAATCCGCCGTGGAAGAGCGGCTGCAGGAGCTGATGCGCAGCCAAAGCAACCCGACGCTTGCGCCCTATGCCAAAACCGGCGAGGTGGAGCTTCGGCTGACAGCCAAGGCGGAAAATACGGAGAAAGCCGAGGCGATGCTAATGCCGCTGGAAAAGGCGGTGCGCGATGCGCTGGGCGACGCGGTCTATGCAGAGGGTGAGGACGGGAATCTGCAAAAGACGGTGGTTTCGATGCTTTTATCGCGCGGACTGACGCTGGCAACGGCAGAAAGCTGTACCGGCGGACTGATTGCAAAAAAGATTACCGAAGTCGCCGGGGCGTCGGCGTGCTTTCAGACCGGGTTTGTGACCTATGCCAACGAGACGAAGGAAAAGCTGCTGGGCGTTTCACATGACATGTTAAAGGAATACGGCGCCGTTTCGGAACAGACGGCGCTTGCCATGAGCCTTGGCGCAAGGAAACGGTCGGGTTCCGATATCGGCGTGGGTGTGACCGGCATCGCCGGCCCCGGCGGCGGCACAGAAGAAAAACCGGTGGGGCTGGTTTATATCAGCATATCGGCGAAGGATTTTCATCAGGCGTATCGGCTTTTGCTGACCGGCGGCCGGGATATGGTGCGCGAACGTGCCGCCATGCATGTTTTGGATATGGTGCGCCGCTATCTTTTGGAGCGGTAAAACAGACGGTTTTTCGTAAAAAGGGACTCTGCCTTATGGGCGGAGCCCCTTTTTACACAAATGTGACAAAAAGCCCCATGTTTCATTCATGCGCTTTTGTGCTGAATTAAGTGAAAAAAAGGATTGACAAAGGGAGGAAAACGTGGTAGACTAAGTAAGTCGTTTTGAGGAAGGGGCGAGCGCCCCGGAAATAGTAAATTTATTTTTTTCTGCAAAAAATGCTTGACAAAAGCAAAAAGATGTGGTAAAGTAATAAAGTTGCTGCAAAGCGGCATGAAGGTTCTTGCGAGACGTCAGGGAGTGACAAAAAACAAAAGAAACTTCAAAAAAAGGACTTGACAATCACAAAAAGATGTGATATACTTGTCTAGCTGTCTGAGGAAGACGGAGGACAAGAAGTCCAAGTGATGTTTGAAAAGTAAACAGTGAGAAAGCGGTAATACAAAAGTACGAAGAGTACAGTATTACGACGAAATTGCACAAGGTATAACCTTGTCAATTCCAACAGGTTTGAAAGACGAAAGTCTATACGAACAAAGACGTTAGTATTCAAAAAGAGCTAACAAACGAACGAGGATATAGCAGATGCCTTAGGGCACTGATATAGAACCATATCATCGAGAGTTTGATCCTGGCTCAGGACGAACGCTGGCGGCGTGCCTAACACATGCAAG
>URTH01000096.1 GCA_900550775.1 uncultured Eubacteriales bacterium
GCCGTCACCAGAATCAGCTTACCGTCTTTTCTGTCCTTGATGCTCTCTAAGACCTCGCTCCCAAGCTTTGCCTTATACTTTCCGTAGTATTCCAAATTTTCCTCCGGGATATGCAGCGCCGCCGCAATCTCCCGGATCGGTTTCATTTTTGCTTCCTGTGCGATTTGAATATCCGACTTCATGATTTTGCACCTCCGCTCTATAACAGGGCAATCCCTGCGTGTTCACATTCCTTAATGGTCTTTTCGTCCCAGACGGAGACCTGTACCTCGCCGATATGCGCCTTCCCAAGCAGCAGCATACAAAGTCTGGACTGGCCGATGCCGCCGCCCATGGTCAGCGGCAGCTTGCCGTCAAGCAGCGCTTTATGAAACGGCAGTTCCCGGCGCTCCGGGCAGCCTGCCTTGTCAAGCTGCTCGGCAAGCGAAGTCTCGTCCACCCGGATTCCCATAGAGGAAACCTCCAGGGCGATGCCCAGCACCTCGTCCCAGAATAAAATGTCGCCGTTGAGTTTCCAGTCGTCATAGTCCGGCGCGCGGCCGTCATGCTTTTCACCGGAGGCCAATGTATCCCCGATCTGCATGACAAACACGGTTTTGTGCGCCTTGGTGCAGGCAATTTCCCGCTCCTTCGGCGTCAGATCGGGATAGAGATCCTCCAGCTCCTGCGTGGTGATAAAATGTACGGTGCGGCTAAGATTTGCCGCAAGACACGGAAACTGTGCAACCACCGCGTCCTGGGTATCGCAAACCGCGTCGACAATCTTGGCCACCGTTTGTTTTAAATATTCTACGTTCCGATCGCTGCGCGTGATCACCTTGCACCAGTCCCACTGATCCACGTAGACCGAGTGGAGGTTTGACAGCTCCTCATCGCGGCGGATCGCATTCATGTCGGTGTAAAGCCCCTCGCCGGCCGAGAATCCGTATTTGCCGAGCGCCATCCGTTTCCACTTTGCCAGCGAATGCACCACCTGTGCCTCGCAGTCAGCGTCCGGGATATCGAACGATACCGCACGTTCGGTTCCGTTTAAATCGTCATTCAGCCCGGTGCCGGACTGCACAAACAGCGGCGCCGTCACACGGCGAAGGTTGAGCGCACGGGTCAGATTTTTTACAAAGTTTTGTTTGACGGTCTCTATCGCCGCCTGTGTGTCATAAAGGTCAAGCCGGGGACGGTAGCCCTCCGGGATTGTCACGATACTCATACGATAACTCCTCTTTCGTTTTTATTTTATGATTCCCAGCCGTCAAGGGTGGGAACCACCTTTTTTGCCATGGCACGGCGTACAATTTCGATCACGTTGACATTGCCCATGGTGCCGGATATGGTCATACGCGTCAAACCGTCCACACCCTCGGACGGGAGATTGACCTCAAAGTCCTCCTCCGATGTCTTGTCGTCCACCCTTGCCTGCAGCAGATACCCTGCCGCCTTGGAGGCATTGACGACCGACTCGGTATACGATCCGTAGGGAAACGCGATCATATCACAGGGACGCCCCAGATTTTTTTCAATCATATATTTGGATTTTCGCAGCTGCAAAACCAGCTGCTCCTGCGGCAGCGACGCCAGCTCCACATGGCTCGCCGTGTGAGACTGAATCTCAATCAGGCCGCTTCTTTCCATCTCCTTTGCCTGCTCCCAGGTAAAGTGGGAATAGTTCACCTTGCCGTCGCCGGCCATGGCGCCGACCGTGTCGGTCACCACAAAGATGGTCGCCGGGATTTCCAGCTCCTTTAAGATCGGATAGGCAATCTCATAGTTGCTGAGGTACCCGTCGTCAAACGTTACAATGATCGGATTGTCCGGCAGGGTCACACTGCCGTCCGTACAGGTCACATACTGATAATACCGGCGCAGACTGATCGGCGTAAAATTCACCTTAATCGCGGTCATGTGCATCCGAAAATCATACGGTGAGATCAGCGAAATCTCGTTGCCGCCGGAAAACGCCTCGTCCGTAATATGATGGTAAAGCAAAATCGGCACCTTCATATTTTTGCGCGGCGGCTTTGCGTCCTCCTGTTGCTCTGTGTTTTGCGTCCAGTCACCGCCGTTTAAATCAATCAGCCAGTTAGGCGGCTTGCTTGCGGACTTCTCTGCCGCAAGGGCAGCCGCGTTTCCGAAAAGAAGCAAGGCGGCCAGTGCTGCGCCGATGGTGCGGTTAAGCATTTTTCTTTTCATAATCACCCAAAACCTTTCCGGCAGCCGCGATCAGTTCATCATTGTTTTCTGTCCGCAGCAGCCACGATAAAATATTTTCTGTCACCTCTGACGGGTTGCGGTCGGCAAAGGCACGGCGGATTCTGCGCATCATCTCCAGCTCGGTCGGGCTGAGCAGCAGCTCCTCCTTTCGGGTGCCGGACTTTGCAATATCAATCGCCGGGAACACCCTGCGTTCCTGTAACTTGCGGTCAAGGTGTACCTCCATATTGCCGGTACCCTTAAATTCCTCATAAATCATATCGTCCATCCGGCTGCCGGTCTCTACCAGCGCCGTCGCCAAAATCGTCAGACTGCCGCCGCCCTCGATATTCCGTGCCGCGCCGAAAAACCGTTTCGGCTTATACAGTGCGCCGGGATCCAGACCGCCGGACAGGGTTCTCCCGGTCGGCGCAATGGTCAGGTTATAGGCACGGGTCAGCCGGGTTAGGCTATCCATCAAAATCACAACGTCACGCTTATGCTCCACCAGCCGCTTGGCGCGCTCTAACACAATCTCGGCAACCTTCACGTGGTTTTGCGGTTCCTCGTCAAAGGTGGAATAAATCACGTCGCCGCGGATGCTCCGCTGCATATCGGTGACTTCCTCCGGCCGCTCGTCAATCAGCAAAACGATCAGCTGCACCTCCGGGTGGTTGGCGGTAATGCTGTTGGCAATATTTTTCAGCAGCGTTGTTTTTCCGGCCTTGGGCGGCGCCACAATGATGCCGCGCTGTCCCTTGCCGATTGGCGCGATCAGATCAATCATCCGCATGGCATAATCGGTCTTGCCCGTTGCCATCTTAAGGCGGCTGTTCGGGTAAATCGGCACCAGATCGTCAAACGGCTTTCGGTTAATGGCCGCGCCCACACGGTCGCCGTTGACCGTCTGTACATACAAAAGCGCCTGATACCGCTCTCCCTCGTGCTGCATTCTCGTGTTGCCGACAATAAAGTCGCCGTTCTTTAAATTAAACCGCCGAATCTGATTTTGCGGAACATAGACATCGTCCTCGCCGGACTGGTAATTTTTGCAGCGCAAAAAGCCGTAGCCGTCCGCCATGATCTCTAAAACGCCGCTCATCAGATTGGTGCGGTGCACCGGGTCGGTGTAGGTGATTTCCCTTCCGCCCGCAGGGCGCAGCGCGGTCTCTGCCGCGGCGTCTTCTGTTTCGCCGCCGCCGTCCGCCTCTTCCGCTGCGGCGCTGTCCTGTAACTTTGCCGCAGCGCGCTGCGGCCGCTTTTTCTCTTCGCCGCCGTCCGCGCTCTTTTCGTCCGCCTCTGCCGCGGCCGCATTTAAAATTTCCTCAATCAATGCGGCTTTACGGAGCTTCATCATATTTTTAATCTGCAAATCCTTTGCCAAAACGCGCAAGGTCTCCAGTTTTTGCTTTGCCAGCTCTTCTCTTTGCATAAAGGTTCCTCCAACTTCTATTCACGCGGCGCATGCGGCGCGTCCTGCAACAGTTTCTCTGACGAATTCGGCAGCAGCAAGCGCAGCGCCGGGTTATACTCTGCCACAGTGCGGCACAGTACCGACTGACTGACGGCTTCCTGCAGCACGGCATTTTCACGCAGCTGCGGCAGCGCGGTCACCGCAGCCAGAATCAAAAGCACCGCCAAAATCCCCTCTGCAATTCCGATTCCCATACCGGCCAGATGGTTAAAAAGGCTCACCACCGGCAATGACGCAAACAGATGCAGCAGCTTTTTCACTATATGTAACAGCAGCTTTACCACAACCAGAACCAGGATAAACGCCAAAAGGTTCAGCGCAAGGCTTGCTAAGTAATCGGCCGCGCTGCCGATCAGCGCTGTCCGCCCCTGCTCGATAACATCCCTCAGGAAAAACGGCCGCCCGTCACCCGGTGCCGGCGCAGCCTCCAGCTGCTTTTCCGCCATTGAAAACAGTCGGTCATAGGCAACGGTGGTCTTTAAAAAATCAGACAAAATCGGATACAACAAATACGCCAAAACAATCGATATCACAAAGGATACAAACCGAAATCCCGTACGAACCAGTCCGCTGTGCCACCCCCAGGCACCGAACAGAACAATCAGCGCTACGATCACAAGATCCGCTGCATTCCATAAAACTATCCCATTCACATACCATCTCTCCCTTTATTTTGCGGCGGCGTTTACCGCAGCCACATCATCTCTGCCTCAGAGGCGCCGACCGCCAGCATCGCGCCGCTGCCCCCAAAGACGCCGATCCCCTTCATATCGTGGTCGCAAAGCACGGATTTCTTTTTCTTTCCGCCGGGGCTGATCCGAAACGCCTGCCGCTGCGATGCGGCCACTATCATATCCTTATGCACGGCGACTTCACTGATATGACTGTCGGAAAGATAACGCCCCTTGCACTTTCCGCTCATGGTATAAATCTCCAGCACGGTATTGCCGCGGTTATCCCCGGTGACAAAAACCAGGTAACGTCCGCCCGAAATATCGTATTTGCCGGGCTTTTTGCCGGCAAAAGAAACGCTGTAAAGCAGGCGGCCGCTGCCGGAAAATCCGCAAAAATCCGCGTCCGATACCGCAATCAGCTTACCGCCGCTGTAACGCAGCTCCCCGATCACGCAGTCCGGCCGATCCACCGTCCGCACCACCTTTTTTTGATACAAATCCACAAACTGAATTTTAGAATCCGCAACCTCGCCGGCAGAGAGCATCTGCGCGACGGCCAGGTAGTGTCCGTTTTCGCTGAGCGCAATGTCGGTAATGTAACCCTCGCCGCTGGAGAGCCGAAACTGCTCGCGTCCCTTTTTGTCATAGACCACCACCTGCCCTTTATAGCCGTCCGCCGCCGTTGCCAGCGCGGTCATTCCCTTTTTATTCACCTTGGCCGAGATAATATCCTTATTATTTGGGATATCGCGCACCTTCTGTCCCTTGCGGTACAGCACCGCCGCATGATTGCCGCCGAGATCCGCCGCCAGCACGTAGGAATCCGCAACCTCGACCTGCGGTCTTGACATCGCGTTTTCCACCGACCAGAGCACCGCCCCCTTTTGGCTGACCGCCTTGATATTTTGCTTATTATACATCACAATATCGCGCCCACCGCTAAGCAGCGTATAGTTGCCGCCGGCCGCAAGGTTTAAATCCAGTGCGCGCGTACGGTGCGCCGGAATCGAGAGCAGCTGCACCAGCAGCACCAGAATAAGCAGCGCGGCAATCACCAAAATTGCCAGCTTGCCCGGATAAAAGGAGAAGCGGCGGTGAAAAACCGACACGGTCACGCTGCCGCCCTTGGGCAGCGCCGGCAGCGCAAGCTTTCCTTTTTTCAGATTCCATTTCTTCTTTTTTCTTTGCATTTTAACGATCCTCCCGTGTCGGGTTCGGCCGAAAATCATAGTATACCTGTTTTAAAAACAGTCCCTGCGGCGGTGCCGTCCGTCCGCCGCGGCGGCGGTCACAGCTTGCGATGATCGCAGGCAGCTCCTCCGCCGGAATCTTGCCGAGACCGATCTCCACCAGTGTGCCGGTCATAATCCTTACCATATTATACAAAAATGCGTCCGCCGCAATCTTGACCGTAATCAGCCCCGGCGTTTGGGGATCCTCGCAGACCTCCGAAAGGCGTACGGTACGCACCGTGGTTTTTTGATCGCCGCCGGATGCCATAAACCCTGCAAAATCATGCGTTCCCTCCATGGCCGGCGCCGCTTTCTTCATCGCGGCAACGTCCAGGTGATACGGGACATGCCAGCTGTAACGGGTCAGAAACGGGTTGGGCATCGGCCGGTTCCAGATGCGATAGTGATATTCCTTGCCGCGCGCCGAAAATCTGGCGTGAAAGTCCTCCGGCATCTCCCACGCGGCCAGCGCGCAGATATCGGTACCCAAATGATAATTGAGTGCATAGGGAAGCTTTTCTACCGGGATTTCGGTATGAGACTGAAAGTGAAACACATAGTCAAGTGCATGTACGCCGGCGTCCGTGCGGCTGCAGCCGACAATCTGCACGCTCTCACGCGTCAGCGCAAAAAGCGCCTCTTCAATGGTCTGCTGCACCGTGACGGCGTTTTTTTGCCGCTGCCACCCATGATAGGCGGTTCCGTCATAGACAACCGCCATAGCAATCGTTTTCATCGCGTACCTCCACAAAAATCCTTCGGCATACAAACATCGAAAAAACATCCTTAAAACACCAAAAAGCCGCTGTCAGAAAACCGGCGCAAAGCGCAGCGCAATCACCAGTACAGAAAGCCCCAAAAAGACCGCCCACGCAGAAAAATCCAGTCCGGTGTAATGCAGTTCCTTTAAACGGGTGCGGTTTTCGCCGCCGCGGTAGCATCGGCATTCCATCGCCGTTGCCAGCTCATCCGCACGGCGAAACGCACTGATAAACAGCGGAATCAGGATCGGCACCATTGCCTTGGCGCGGCGGATCAGGTTTCCCGTTTCAAAATCCGCACCGCGCGCCGTCTGCGCCTTGATAATTTTATCGGTTTCTTCCATCAGGATCGGAATAAAACGCAGCGCAATCGACATCATCATCGCAATTTCATGAACCGGAACATTTATTTTATTAAGCGGTTTTAATACGCTTTCAATCCCATCTGTCAGGGAATTTGGTGTTGTCGTCAGTGTCATAAGTGAAGATCCGACAATCA
>URTH01000097.1 GCA_900550775.1 uncultured Eubacteriales bacterium
AACATCCCAAGGATCCTGACTCGACAACGCCGAAACGTCAATCTCATCGGCTCTCTTTTCCAAAATACGTTTGCCGCTTTTCTTTAACAGCTCCTTGGCAACCGTGGTTTTCCCGAATCCGCACGGGGCGCTGAACACCATAATCCGGCCATTTTCCATAAATTCCCGAAATTTTTTACGAATTTTCTCTTTGATTACGACCGCCTGCTTCAATGCACGCACCTCCTGCCGATATGATCACCGTCATAGATAGACCCTGCCTTTTATCATACCAGAAAAAACCGCTTTCGTCATCATCCCAAAGTATGATATACGGTACTATCCCATAAAAATCTGTGTTTGGTAACGGTCTCCGCTTTTTTCAATCATATGCAGACCGCAAAGGTGCACAAGATGCTTTTTAAGATAGCGCGGCTTGACATGAACCGCGCGGGATAACTGCCGCAGCGTTTTCCCCTCGGTCAAAAGGGAAAGCAGGTCGTCATACCGCCGCACCCTTTTTTCGTGATTCGTACCGCGCAGCTGCAAAAGCGTGTGCTTTTGTGCAGCATTCAGATGATGAAACCCGTCAAAACGGTCATCGCGCACCAAAACGGCGATGCTGCAATCGTCTTGCGTTGCCTGTCTGATGACCTGCTGAAAACTCTGATACAGCATTGCCTCAATCGCATCCTCCGGGATCATCATGGCCATTTGCATCACCTTTTTCAGCCCGTCCGACAAACGCTTTTCCTGCTTGTGATACAGCCCGGCCTCGCTGCCGTCCGACATCAGCACAAAGCCGTCAATCGTGCCGAGCGTCCCTTTGATGAGCCGCATTCCCATCAGCGCCTCCTTTGAGGTCGTAAAGACGGTGGTGTTGACAAACTCTCCGTTTTCCGGCTGCGACGCGATCTTCAGCACATCCTCTTTCAGATACCCGATCACGCCGTCTCCGATATGCACAAGGAAAAAGCGATCCTCTTTCACGGCGGCGGCCAGCAAGGTAGACGCAAGGTCTTTGGTGTCACATTCCAGCGCTTCCGCCTTTTTTTTCAGACAGTCTGTGATGTTTGCCATCAGCTGCTTTTTTACCATAACGCCGTCGTCCTGTGCAAAATATTCGTCAAAGTGTTCCGCAATGTCACGGCAGATGTCGGCCGTGACCGCAGCGGCCCCCTCATGGGATAATCTTGCCGATCCCGCTCCGTCCGCTAAGGCTGCAACATAGACCCCATCTTCTGCATACGAGAAGGTCTTATCCTGGCAGGGAATTTCTTCCCTTTCGTGGCCTCGCCCCTGTACTGCACACATAATCGTTTTCCACATTTTTATCGCCTCCGCGGGGACGCAAAGCGCGTCCCCTGTTCTATGCCGCTTATAAACTCGTCCAGCCCTTGATACCCTCTACGTCCAGCTCCACACTCTCACCGGGCGTGGACTGCGAGGTCTTTGACACGCTTTTGCTGAGCCAGGAGAAGAACTCCTGAAACTTTAATCCCTGTAACTTCAGCGCCGAACGCTTGGGCGAAAAGCTGTTTAGAACGCCCATATCCGCCTCGTTGCCGATCCCGATCGGGAACACGGTGAGCTTTCTTTGGTTGACCGCCTGTGCCGTGCGTGTAATGGCACGATCCAGCGCAACCGGGTCGCCGTTCGGAACGCCGTCCGTCATCAAAACCAGCCACGGCTGATAATAGTCAACGCCCTTGTCCTTGTATTCCTGTTTTCTGCGCTCCAGCAGATCCAGTGCCAGGTTTACACCCTCGCCCATTGCGGTATCGCCCACCGGGCACAGGGTCGGAACATCGCCCTGTCTTTCCACATTGGCAAAATCCATCACGCAGGTTGCCTTGTTGTCAAAGGTCACGATGCAGATCTCGGCAGAATAAACCGCCATCTCGTCCTCGCGGATCGCCTTGTAGAACTGCTCCACACCCTTTTGCAGCTCCTCGATTCTGGAAGTACCGCCGGTTACAACATTCCAGGTGCGGCCGTCCTTAAATACGGTCTGTCCGGTCTGCACACAGTCGCCCTCTACCGCCCCCATCGAACCGCTGGTATCCAGGCACAAACAAATCGGTACACGCGGCGTCGGGTTATTTACCAAATCCTCAATTCTTAAAATCATGCTATCCATTTTCATTTCCTCCCTTTATATTGTTTTGGTCTTAAATTCTGATTCCATATAATGTACCATGTCGATATAACGCTGCTTGCAGGCCTCAAAGGCGTTTTCCCTGATATATGCAAGACACGGCTTTAAGTAATCCTCCCACAGCGTTTGGCAGTATGCGCCAAAGTGCTCCGACTGTTTCATTTTGCTGACCAGCAGCGGTGCCGAGCGGTAATACTCCGCAATCAGCGCCGGGCCGTCCGGCTGATGCGTAAGCCAGGTATCGCGGAAGTTACGCAGCGCATTGAGCTCGGCGCACTGATCGTCCTTGCCGTAATATTCGCAAACCGCCGTCGTAATAAAGCAGAAGGTTCCGCCCTTTGGCTTTGGTTTCGGCGTTGGCGTTGGCGTTGGACGGCTCGGTACTGTCGGAACGCGCGTCATCGTCGGCCGATGAAACGGCAGCGGTATCGGCGTCTGCGTCTGGTTCTTCTTCCGTTCGCGGCACGCCTTGCACCGCTTTGGCACTTCAAAGCCCTTCGACTTTAAAAACTCATACTCACTGTTGGAAATCGCAAACTGCGTGCCGCAGTCGATGCAGGTCGGGCGCATACGGATTTCCCGTCTGTACCGAAAGCACTCCGGGCAGACGTCATGCTTTTTGGCGTTTTTGATGTACTTTTGATAGTTGGTATACATGATCTCCCGTCCGCAGCGTGCGCAGCGGTAAACCTCGCCGCGGTTGAGGCACGGACGGCAGATGCCGTTTTGACATTGATGCTCCTCTACCTCGTTGCCGCACAGCTTACAGGTCACGTACTCCGCCTTTGGGTTCTTTTTATGTCTGGTCGGGAAGAGTTCTTCCGACATCGGATCCTGTTTTCCGAACTTTCCGCTGTCCAAAAGCTCTAAGTAATAGGTAAAGATGGGCAGCCATTCGTCCGCCGAAAGCCGCGTGCTCTCGCTCGCATGCTCACCGTCTCCCCGGAAGGTGTTGTAAAACGCCTTTTTCAGGTCGAAGGTCAAATGGCTCCAGATATACCGCCACGGACCGTCCGGCGTTTTTCGGTTGGTGTTGTCCCCAAACGGATAGGAAAAGTCCATTTTGATGATATTATCGATGGGGTCCTCGCCGCCCTGCTGGGAATACGGCGGCTTACCCGGCAGCATAATCATAAAGAGCAGCGTTGCCACCGCGAAGTTCTCGTTTCCCTCGGTGCGCAGAAAATTGGCAAAATGCTTGCGCTGGATTTCCGGTGCGGTATAGTTGACCGTTCCGACCGGGCAGGGAAAATCCTCAATCTGGTAACTGTCCGTATCGACAAAGTAGACCTCCTTTGGCGATACGACTAAGATGTTGGATGGGTTGATGTCACCCATAATAATATTTTTATCGTGAAGATATTGAATCTTTTTTAATATGGTGATGCAAAGCTCAACCGTATCCCTTTTCTTCCAATTGGGAAAGTTTTTCAAAAACAACGGCTTGATAAAGATACTCTTTTGCAGTTCCTTTCCCTTTGCCTTTGGCATCAGGTAGCCGACAAACTCCTTTTTGCTGTTATAGAGTGCGGCAATCGGGTAACAGATTCCCTCACAGGAGAATGAGTGGCTGAGCATACGCTTGATTTTTTCGTATCTCCGCTTGGTGAGCTTTTCCTTTTTATAGATCTTTGCGACATACGGCGTGTTGGTCTGATAAATGACCCCTTCGCCGCCGGCGGCCAGCGCACGCATCAGCTTTACGGGTGCAGAGCCGGCATAGACCGTCTCGTTCTTCTTTGGCACATGGCTGACGCCAAGGGGCGCGTCGCTGATTTTTGTCACTGCGGTGCAGACTTCAAACGCGTCGTCATCGTCTATGTCGGCTTCCGTTTCTGTCACCGTCACGGATTTCGGTCTGCTTTTCGGCGCTGTACTCGGTTTGCTTGCCGCGGCGCCCGTGCTGCGCTTGCTCTCGTTTTTTTCCGCATGCCCGTTTTCGTCTCCCCACTGAAAATTGCTTAAATAACCGTATTGGTTAATCTGCTTGACATGCACGGGATATGCCTTGACCGACTTGCTCCCGTTGAGCGCGTAAATGTCCCTCGCCAGACCGTTATCCTGTGTAATCAGCAGCATCTTATGATTCAACCGAAACTTGGTAAAGACGACCTGAAACACGTTATCCGCAAAATTGTCGGTTTTCTCGCCTCTGATCTCTACATAACCGGCGGCAACCAGCTGCTTTACCTTTTTCAGACTGTTTTTGGCGTCCTCGGCAAGCTTCGGTTTTTCCGTGTTCTTCGCGTGCTTTTCCAGTTCCTCAACGCTGCGAAACGGAACGATGATCTTATTTTTGTACTCGTCCAGGTACGATATCACATGAACCCAAAACTTTTCCGCTGCGGAATGCAGAATACTGCAGGTATCGATAAAAATTTTCCAGTCCTTGACGTAGTTTTCCAGTCCTTGCTTTGCATAACCCTCTTTGTCTGTGATTTCATAATCTCTCATTCACAATCCCCCCCTAATCAATTCGATTCCATCCAATCAGTGACCCGTTGTCACGGTTTGTTTCATAGGACGCGTCCGTCTGCGCGTCCGAAATCTCATCCTCCCTCCATCGTCTGATTCCGATCTGATGTTCATATTTTAAAACTAAAATGCGAAACCCTCCCAAGGTGTCGTTATTCAGCATCATGATCTGTCCGGCAAGTCCTGCGTCATTGGTAATCAGCGCCAGGCGGTTGACCGCTTTGAATTTTGCAAACACCGAGATAAAGGTCGCCATCACGCTGCCGTCGTTTTTCTCGCCCCGAATTTCGGCAAGATCCTCACTTTGCATATGCGACAGCAGATTCATCCCCCGTCTGCCCTTTTCGCTTTTGGCGATCTCCTCGCTCAGCATATCGTACTGCATGGACTTGATGACGCCAAGCGGAACAATAAACCGATTGTCGTTGTGCTTCATGGCGGATCGCAAAGGCTGCAGCGCCGCCGCAAAGCCCTCCTCGCACAGTACGCTCTGATCGAGAAAGATACGGCAGCTTTCTGCAATATAGCAAAAATCGTCCCGTTCCATGAACTCCGATTCGTTTTGCAGACTGCCGAGAATCTTGGATTCGTCCGGAAAGCATAAGAACCACTTTTTGAGCAGCGACCCGTTTTCAATCATCGCAAACAAATGATGATCCGATTCCTCCTCATTGGAACAGAGAATGGTCGATATCACGGAGAGCAGCTCCGGCTTATCCTTGACGCAGTGATCGATGATGGCACAAACGGCAACATACTGCACCACGCTCATCTTATTTTTTTTACTTTCCAGATTGTTAATCGTCTGTCGTGTCAATCCGACCAGATCCCCAAACTCCTGTACGCCAAATCCCAGCACAAGCCGAATCTGTTTTAAGGAGGTCTGCATCGTCTCAACCATGCTCTGCCGTAATCGGAAATAAAAATCTATCACGCTTTTCACCTGCCTTCTGATGATAGGATACCACATCATTTTACTAATGTCAATATATTTTACATATGTAAAATGAGCTTTTACGTTTTTACCAAGCAAAACCGCTTTCTTTTGTGCAAATTGCTGCTAAATACCCGAAAAAAGAAAAAAGCGATGGCGAAAGCCGCCACCGGATAAGGGAACGAATGTTTCCCTGCCCGATGGCAGCCAACGCCACCGCACAAGCTGTCAAAAAAATCGGTTTTCAGCAAGATACTGCCTTGCATGCCGCCGTGTCCGTTATCGCAAGATCGCAGAATCTTTGAAATCGGAAAAAAATTTTATTTTCTGCCCTCTTTTTTCTCCTGCATTTTTGAAACAAAGTACAACGAAACCGCGTCCGGCGTGATTTTGGAAAGCACACGCAAAAAGCGAACCGTAAGCGGACAGGCGATAATCCGCTTTTTTTGAAACATGCCTTTCACCGCGCACCGCGCCGCCTCTTTGGCGCTGATGCCTTTCAGCGCAAACCGAACCCCGGCAACATCATTAAATTCCGTATTCACGGGGCCGGGACAAAATACCGAGATTGAAACCGCGTTTTTGTGCCGTTTTTGCTCCTGATAAAGCGCCTCGGAAAGCCGCAGCACATACGCCTTGGAGGCATAATAAGAGGAAAACTTGGGGCCGGGAAAGAACGACGCCACAGACGCGATGTTTAACACATAGCCGCTGCCGCGCTGCAAAAACCGCTTCCAATAATGCTTTGTTAAAATGTGGAGCGCCGTGATATTGACATCGATCAGAGAAAGCTCCGCGTCAAGCGCCGTCCGGTCAAACTCGCCGAACACGCCAAACCCGGCGCCGTTTACCAAAACGTCCACATCACCGGCCGCATCAATCAGCGCAAAGCATTCTTCCCTTTTGGTAAGATCGGCCGCAATGACCTTTGACGGATTCTGAAGGCGCTTTGCCAGAGCCTCCAGCCGCTCTCTGCGGCGTGCGGTTAAAATCACTTCATAGCCCATGCTGTCCAGCAGCAAGGCAATTTCCGTCCCGATGCCGGAGCTTGCGCCGGTCACCAATGCTCTCATATTATTTTCCTCCTGTTTCTGTTTTCCATTTTTCACCCGGCCGAAACGCAAGGCGGAGCATCAAAATCTCGCTATTGGTTCCGACGCGCATCTGCGGTCCCCAGGCACCGACCCCGGAGGTCACACAGGAATACAAG
>URTH01000098.1 GCA_900550775.1 uncultured Eubacteriales bacterium
TGCTGCGCATGCTCCAGCGCCGCGGTGCACGCCTGGGTCAGATGAATGCCGCGCTCAAAGAGCGTGAGCATCTCATCGAGCGAGGTTTCGTTTCCCTCCAGCGCACGGACAACGCCCTCCAATTCCTTTAAATTGGCCTCAAAGCTTTGCTTTTGATCCATATTTTTCACTCCTTTATCTGTCGGCAAATTCGCCTTTAAAGCGCTTGCTTCACGCCTTTTTAGTCAAAATTCCGCCCGTTTCGCATTCTAAAACCTGCGTTTTTACTGCGCCGTCCTCCAAAAGTACGGTCATTTCGTCCCCGATATTTACCTGCTTTGCCGAACGCACCACACGGCCGTCCGCACCCTTTGCCACCGCATAGCCGCGCGACAGCGTTCCCAAGGGGCTCAGCCCGTCCAGTTTAGAGGCCAAAATGCCAAGCTCTTTCTTTTTTTGTTCCATCACCCGTTCGGCACGGGTGATAAAATCCTGACGCAGACGGTCAATATAAATCTGCTGCTCCTCCAGCTTTACGGTCGGGTTTAAAAGCACCGGCCGCTCCCGAAACCGTTTCAGCTCCAGCTCCTTGCGTTCCAGCATACGCTGCACCTGTCCGTACAGCCTTACGTATACATTATGAAACTTCTCGCTAAGCTCGCTCTGCGCCGGCACGGCCAATTCCGCGGCAGCCGATGGTGTGGGCGCACGCAAATCCGCCGCAAAATCTGCAATAGTAAAATCGATTTCGTGTCCCACCGCCGAGATAATCGGGATTTCGCTGTCATAGATGGCACGTGCCACAATCTCCTCATTAAACGCCCAAAGATCCTCAATCGAACCGCCGCCGCGGCCGACAATCAAAACGTCCGCGCCGTGTGTCTCGTTCATATAACGAATGGCCGAAACAATGCTCTGCGCGGCGTTCTCGCCCTGCACCAGCACCGGGTACAACACCACATCCGAATAGGAAAAACGGCGGGTCAGCACATTGATGATATCCCGGATTGCCGCGCCGGTCGGCGCCGTCACCACGCCGACGCGCTTTGGATACTTCGGCAGCGGCTTTTTATGCGCCGGGTCAAACAGCCCCTCGGCGCTCAGCTTATTTTTTAGCTGTTCAAAGGCAACGTACAAATCGCCGATGCCGTCCTGCTGCATATGATCGATGTAGAGCTGATACTGCCCGTCCCGTTCATACACGGTGACTCTGCCGTGCGCAACCACCTTCATGCCGTTTTGCGGCTTAAAATTCAGCTTTGCCGCGCTGCTGCGAAACATCACGGCACGCATCACGCCGGTTTCGTCTTTTAACGACATGTACATGTGGCCGGAGGAATGCGCTTTAAAGTTCGACAATTCTCCTTTTACCAGCACATCGGTCAGCACATCGTCCCGATTCATGACTTCCTTGATATATAAATTCACCTGGGTGACCGATAAGGCCTGTCTCTCCCGCATGGAATCCTCCCTTCTGCCATCGTCCGTGAAAAACGCCGAAACAGAGCGGCTGCGTGCCGCTCTGTTCATTGTCATCTCCGTCAGGCTCAAACACATGGGGGTTTGAGTCTCTGCCTATGATTTCAGCGCGTTCTGGTATGCGCCCAAAAGTCCGTTGACAAAGCCGACCGACTCCTCACCGTCATACTTCTTGGTAAGGGCAACGGCCTCATTGACCGATACGCCGAGGGGAATACTCTCGTCATACGTCATCTCAAAGACGGCAAGGCGCATCGCTGCCATGCAGGCAACGGAAATCCGCTCCGTCGTCCAGCCCTTTGCATGGGCGGCAATCACGGCGTCAATCTCCGCAACGTGGGCAATGGTTCCCTCCACGGTGCTGCGGATATATTCTTCCTGCTCTCCGGCCTCGTTCTCTGCCAGAAAATCTTCTAATAATTCACGTATGCAATCCGGCTGAAAACGGTACTCAAACAACAGGATAAATACATACTCTCTCGCTTTTCTTCTGTTCATCATGGGGGGCTATTCCTCCGTCGCCGTAGTTTCCTGCGTTTGCTCTGCCGTATCCGCGGTTTCCGCGGTCTCGGTCTCTTCTGTCTCCGTCTCCGTTTCGGCTTCCTCCGCAGGCATTTCTTCCTCTTTGGCCGGCGCGTCCGCTTTCGGTACATTCACGCCGTCCACCGAGACGTTGACCGCAACCACCTGCATTCCGGTCATTGCCTCAACCTCATTTTTCACCTTTTCCTGCAATTCCCACGCAACCTCCGGGATTTTGGCGCCATATTCCACAATCACGGAAAGATCCAAGGTCACCTTTTTTTCCGCAACCGTCAGTTTAACGCCCTTTGAAAGATTCTTTTTTCCCAAAAGCTCCGCAAAGCCGCCGGCCAGGCCGCCGCTCATTCCGGCAACGCCCTTGACCTCACCGGCCGCCAGAGAGGCGATCACCGTTACCACTTCATCTGCAATATTGACATTTCCGTTTGTCTCTATTTCCGGATTTACCATATTCTCCATTTCAGGTCCTCCTATTTCTATTGCGGGAGCGCAGACAGAACCATGCACGCAAAAACTCTCCCATTTTCTGTATTATAACACACCGGAAAACAGATTACAATGGTAAATTTGCAAACTTTTTTGCGTTTTCTTCAGCATGTTGCACGAGGCGAAAGGAAGAAATCCGGGCTCCGATTTTAAGATACGGATCTTTGCATTCCTCTACTCGGCACTGATTTTGATATTCCGAACCGCAACGCCGGTTTCGTCCACCACAATATCCTTGATCTGCGCCACCTTAGAGCCGTCGATTTCACCGCCCTTTACCCGCACGGTCACGCCGCTGCCGTCGATATGCGCAAAACAATCCTCAAAGCCTTTGGCTTTCACCAGCGTTTCGATGGACTTTTCTTTCTCCACCGCATCGGCTGCGGCCTTTACCTTTTTTTCAAGCTCCTGCTTGGTCTCTGCCGATGCCTCGCTGCTCTTTGCCGTCTTTTCCCACTGCTCGACCGCCTCGCTGCGCGCGCTGTCCCGCTCCTGCCGCAGCTGCGCAAGTCCTACATTGGTATTCGGCGCCTGCGTCTCGCTTGCGCCATCCCCTTTTGCCTCTTCCTTTTGATCGCCGCCATCGGCGTTTTCCCGGTTCTCTCCGTTCACCGGCAGCGTCTCCCCGGTCACCGGGACGCTGCTCAGCTGCTGCGTCTCCATCGTCCACCGATAATACCCTGCCGTAATCACCAGTGCAACCAACCCAAACAATAAAATCTGTTTTCCCCGAAACGGCACCTTTTTATTCTGACTCATTGTCTTTCCTCCTTCTCATAACGCTAATCCGTAATTTTTACTCTGTGTGCGGACAGTCCGAACACTGCCCGTACCGCCTCATACATGGCAAGGCGCACTTTTTCGTCCGATGCGCCCTCCGCCACAACCAATACACCGCTCGGCACCGGCAGCTTTTCGCCCAGGATATACGGACTTTGCCCTGCGCTCTGCCCGGCCAGCACCACGCTTTGTTCCTGCTCTTCACTGCTCTGCTCCGTATCAGCTGCCGCCTCGCTGCTGCTTTTTCGGCTCTGATCGGTGGCCAAAATCTTCTCACCTCCGTTTTCAACACTGATAAACACCGAGACCTTACCTGCCCCGTTGATTTTTTCCAATATCTGAGACAGCCGCTCCTCCGTCTGACGGACATACGCCTCCATCTCCTGTGCGCCGCCGGTCTCCTCGGCGGCCGCCTGCGTGTTTTTTTGCTTTTTTCCGTCAAACAGGCCGCTCAGCGCCAAAATTGCAATTGCGCCGACCAAAACCCAGATCACCCATGGATTGGGGCGTTTTCCTGCCGTTTCCGGCTGCTTTATCCACCGCTTTAATCCATCTTTTTTCATCCTTCGCGCTCCTTTATGTACCGCAGCGTTATCTGATCTTCGGCAACGCCGTATTCCTGCCGCATGAGCTGCCGAATTTTTTCTGTATCCTTCTCCGACGGCGCGGCACGAACCAGCACCAATACCCCATCCACCGCCCCAAACCGCCCGATTTCCTCGCAGACGCTGCACCGCACCTCAACATCGTCACTCTTTCGCAGATTCTTTATCGACGCCGTCATCTTTTGGTTCAGGCTTTTTTGATAGAGCAAAAGCACCTCGGCGCGCTGCTTTTCCTCCATCTCCTCCCGTGCAAGATAGGCGCTCTCCCCGGCGTTGAAAATACCGCTGTCCGCGTCACGCAGATGCAAAATCTCCAAAAACGGCGTCATCAGCGTAAATACCAGCAAAAGGCCGACGGCCAGACGGATATACTTTTGAAAGCTGCCGGAGGGCAAAATCACCTCGCACAACGCGCCGAAGATCATCACGCCGGAGAGTACGGCTGCCCAGTCTCTGAGCGCCTCCAGCATCCCATCACCTCCCCAATACGATTGCCGTGTTGCCGGCATGGATCACGATGGTCAGGACAATCACAAACATCACCGTTGTTGCCGCCAGCATGGAAAACAACACCGAAACCGCATTGGCAAGCGAGGACAGACAGTTGACAATCCGCGCATCGCTCACCGGCTCCGCCGCCGCGGCCGTCAGCCGAAAGATCAGCAAAACGGCGGCCGTTTTGCAAAGCGGCGACAGCGCGATAACAACCAGGCAGAGAATACCCAAAACCCCGACCGAATTTTTAATCAGCACGCTGCAGTTCATCACGGTTTCAACCGACTCTGCCATGATGCCGCCCACCACCGGGATCAGGTTGGCGGTTGCAAATTTGGTCAGCTTGACCGTCAGCCCGTCTGCACCGGCCGAGGCAATGCTCTGGATCGCCGCCGTACTGACAAAGATCGTCAGCATGATGCTAAGGCCCCACTTGATGCACTGATTGATGAGCTTAATCAGCCGGTCAATCTTAAACTGATCCGAAATGCCGTTAACCAGATTTAAGGCAGTTGCAATCATTACCAGCGGAATCAGTATGGTACGGATTACCGTCACCGCAGCCGCAATCATGCCAAGCAGCGCCGGTTCAAACACGGAGGCGGAAATCATCGCCCCGGAGGCGACCAGGGTGGTAATCACAATGGGTACCACCATTTTCATAAACAGCGCAATGCTCTCGATCGCACTGCTGACGCAGTCCGCCGCATCGTAAAACGCCGCGGCCGCCACACCGGCAATTACAATATAGCAGACGTAATAGGCCGCCTGGGTCACCCCGGTTTTGCCGAATCCCTCATACAGCCCGGTGAGGTAAGAGCAAAGCACCGCGGCGGCCAGCACAGTCACCATCAGCTTCAGACTGCGGCAGACCTCACCGAGCAGCCAGCGAAGCAGCCACGAGAGCAGGTCGGAGGGCGATGCCTCTAACTTTCCCTGCATAAGCTGCGACAAAAGATCACGGAACCGAAATCGCGGGATCAGATCGGTAAACGCGTCCGAAAGCCCGGCACGTTCCACGCCCTTTGAAAACGCCTCCCCGTAAAATTCCGTATAACTGTCTAAAATTTCATCCGTCATTGTTTGAAGCTCTTTTTCCTGCCCCTCTGCCGATCCATGGATCGGAAAAAGCAGCAGCAAGCATAAAATGCAGATCCATCTGCGCATTCTTTTGCACCTCTAAAAGTAAATGATGGCATGAACCAGCTCCAGCAGCCGATATACAATCGGTACGGAGAGTGACAGAATCAGCAGCTTTCCTCCCAGCTCAATTTTACTGCCGATGGCGCCCTCGCCGGCATCCTTGCACAGCTCTGCCGAAAACTGGCAAAGATACGCAACCCCGATCATTTTGATAATCAGTTTCAGGTACCCACTCTCGATGCCGACCCGATCGGCAATGTCCCAGAACATGGAGAGAATCCCCTTCAGATGCGGCACAAGGCAAAATAAAATTCCGGCCGCGCCCAAAACCGGCAGCGCAAACGCAATTTCCGGCCTGGTCTGTTTGACCGTCAGCGAAAGGACGGCCGCAATCATTCCGATTCCGATGATTTTGGTCAGTTCCATCGCTAAAGCCCAAAAACGCTCTTGATGGTGTCAAACAGGCTGCTGATTTCCCGGATCACAACCATCAAAACCACAACAAGCCCGGCGATGGTCGTCATCATCGCCTGGTCGTCCCGTCCGGCGCGCACCAAAAGCATATTGAGTACCGCAACCAAAATCCCAATGGCCGCCACCTTAAAGATTAAATCCACACCGTCCATGTTCTTCCTCCTCGGCTTTGTTCTAAAGCAGCAAAATCACAATCAGCATTCCGCTTAAAAACCCCAAGCCCCGATACAGTCTGCCGTCACGGTGATACTGCGCTTCCGCCTCCTCACGGATCAGCTGCAGCTTTGCCCGCGTAAAGCGAATACTGCTTTGCATATTCTCCCGATCGCCCCGTCCGGCATAGCGCATCAGCTCACGCAGTGCATCGATCTCCGCACCCTGAAGGCAAAAATTTCTGCCGCACCGCGCGATTGCAGCGTCAAACGCATCCTCCGGGCTGCGCCCCGGATCCTGCATCAAAAGCGTGCCGGTCGTGCAGAGCATAGCACACACCTCTCCCGGCTGCTTGGCTGCAAGGCAAAGCGCCCTTGCAAACGGCACGGACAAAAAACCGACATGAAAGATCAGTCTGCAAAGCACGCCCTCGGCCTCCCGGATTTGTGCCGCCCGCGTCATAATCCGCGCCGCATAGGAAAACCCAACGTATCCGCACCCCAATACC
>URTH01000099.1 GCA_900550775.1 uncultured Eubacteriales bacterium
CGGGCAGCCGGTCGAGCCGCTGTCTATGCCGTTATCGAAGACATCGACCAGCAGATATTCCTCGCCGTAAAGCATAATATTTACGTTGATATCCATCGTCTGCGGCGGCGCCGCGCTGTTGTCATAGCCGTGCTTGACCGAATTTTCCACCAGCGGCTGCAAGATAAACTTCATCACGGTAAAATCCATCAGGCTGTCTTTTGCCCTTACATTCAGCCTGATCTTGTTATCATAGCGCATTTTGATAAACAGGAAGTAATAATTTAAAATCTCGATTTCTTCTCTTAGTGTCACAAAATCTCTATCGTTTGACAGCATGTATTTAAACTGCGCCCCAAGCGATGTAATCATATCGCTGACCTTATAGTCGTCCTGTTCAATGGCTGTCATATTGATGATTTCAAGCATGTTATACAAAACGTGCGGATTGATCTGCATCTTTAAAACGTTGAGCTCTGCCTCTTTTTGTTTCATCCGGGCACAGTATGTCTGGTCAATGTGTATCTTTAATTTTTGAATCATCTCGTTAATGCCCGAAATAATCTGTGAAAATTCCGTCACCCTTTCATCTGCCAGACAGATATCAAGGTTGCCGCTCTGCACAATTTTCAGCTGCGAGACAATTCTGCTGACCGGCGCCGTCAAACGGTGCGTATACCAGAGCGAAATAAGCAAAAGCATTAAGGTAATCACCACGACCAAGGTGACAAACGCCCTTCGGATTTCATTGATGTTGGATGTCAGCACATCCTTTTCTATGTAGGTATAGGCTCTCCAAACGCCGTTGATGTCCGACTCGATAAAAAAGCTGCTGCTCTTCGGAAGATTGTTATTAAAATCAAAATCCACGGGATAGGCGGCGATGCCCTCGGTTTGAATCTCGTTATCCACATTCCAGATATCATTGGATAAAATACAATAGTGCTCCGAATCGGTCAGCGCAAAATATCCCGCTTTGGGATTACTCTGCAGCATATCCTGAAAATAGGACAGGTTGATGTCAATCATGATGCTGCCGACATATGCGCCGTCACTGTCCGTAAAATTTTTTATCATACTGACAACATAGGAGTTTGCATTAGAAAAATACGCCTGGGAATGATGTCTTGGGATCATATAAACCCGTTCATCCATATCGGGGTTAATGAGTCCCTTTCCCTCAAAATCATAATAGCCGGACCGATACTTTTTATATCTTGATACATGCATCCATTCTTCATCGCGGTTGACGGCAATCACATTCTCAACGCTCATACTGGATTGCAGAAAAATATTCATTACCACAGACAGGCGGTTCATACTGTCGGGTTCTGTCATCTCAGACAGCAGTGTGTCAATCCGGCCGAACATATTATAGTTTTGGGCAGAATCCAAAACGTTAGACACGGATTCGATATTATCCGAAATGATTTCATCAACCCTGGCGTGCGTTTCCTGCAGCGTTTCAATCGAACTGGTCTGCACATAGACGGTAAAATAATGAAAAATAATATTACTGATTAACAAAAAGGGCAAAAACCCGATCAACCAATAGGAAATCACAATTTTAAAGGAGTAACTTCCGGACAGCAGCTTTAACTTCCTCCACATCATTCTCACCCCCACGCAGCCCTCTCGGCCCCTCCGCAAAACCGACCTTTTCACTGTCTCTAGTATATCATAACCGTTTGCGCAAATCAACCATTTTCTCCTCTTTTCCTGCAACAAAAATGGCAGCAATGACGCTGCCTCACACGCTATAAATCAGCATGATCGCATCTGTCATTGCTGCCATCCCTATACCCATTTTTTCACATTTTAAAGATAAACTTCATCCGCCAGTCCGCGAAACTTTACATACTCCGCTTTTCCGGGGCAAAGCGGATAGATACCGATCACTGCAAAAATATACCACGCAGCCATCGTTCCGTTGTCCTCATCGCCGGGAAAGCCGTCATCATCGGCTGAAAATCCCTCGCGGCACAGTTTTGACACCCATTCGCTGGTCTTTTCGGTCTCACCGAAATAGGCGTATAGGAACGGAAGATGAAAGCTAGGCTGATTGGAAATGGCACACTGACCCCATTTTCCGTCTGCAAACTCGGTCATTTCGTGAATTTCTCGCTGATAGCCGCCGACCCGGTAATCCGGCGAAGCGGCAAACAGATCGTCCAGCTTTTGAATCAGTTTATCCTTGCCCCCGTAAAGCTCTGCCAGGCCGTCAAGATCGTGCTGCACGGCAAACGAAGTCTGCCAGGCGGCCGCCTCGGTATAATCCCTGCCCCACAGGATCGGATCAAAATCGGGTTCAAAACTCCCGTCCGTCCGCTTTCCGCGCATAAAGCCGGTTTCCTTATCAAAGATGTTTTGATAGTTTTTTGACCTTTTGCGGTAAACCCTTGCTTTTTCCTTTTCACCGAGGATATCGGCAACTACGGCCAGGCAATAATCGCAGTACGCCGAATCTAAGGTAAGGTTAACGCTTTCTTTATACTTATCGCTTGGCACATACCCCATTTTGGTGTAATATTCGCAGCCCTCCCGCCCGTATGCAGGGTTCTGTGACGGTGTATTGGCGTGTTTTTCCATGCCCGAAAAGGCAATTCGCAGCAAATCGTCCGATATGATCCCACAAACCGCCGCCTCGGCAATCACCGCGTCAATCATGGTACTCGGCATACAGTTTTTTTCATCCATTGCCGTCCATCGCGGCAGCCATCCGCCGTCAATGTAGTCCTGAATGAACCCGGCAAGCATCTCTTTGTACTCGTCTTTTGCAATGATGGAAAACAGCGGATAAACCGTTCGGTACGTATCCCAAAATCCGTTATCGGTGTAACGATACCCATTTTTTACACTGTCGCAGGACGGCGCGTAATGAATCGGCTGATTGTTTTCATCCATTTCATAGGCCTTGTGCGGAAACAAAAACGCCCGATACATGCAGCTGTAAAAGGTTTTCATCACCGTTTCGTCCGCCTTGATCGGAATTCTCGATAAAACACGGTTCCACACGGCAAAGTTTTCATTCTTTAAACTGTCAAAGTCATCATAGGTACGGTCGCGGGTAAGGTTTCGCTCCGCCTGTTCATAGCTGATATAAGAGCTTGCCATCGAAAAGGTCAGCTTGTTTTTATTGACATACAGGTGAATCGCCGTGTTCTCTCCCTGTACCGACAGACCGGCTTTCTTCCCGGCGGCGTTTTCAACCATCGTCTTTTCGGGGTCAATCACGCCGTCTCCAAAGTTAAACACAAAATAGGTTTTTGCCCTACCCTTATCGTATCTGCCCGATGTTTCGCCGCAATCCGTATCGCAATACAATCTGCCCGTCTTTGCGTTAAATGCATAGCGGCACATTCCCTGCACGGGCAAAACAGAAATATAATGATCAAAGTCGCTGTAAAATGTAAGCCGGATACACGCCCCGTATTCTGTCGGCGTGAGTTCCAGTTTTGCCTTTGGTCTTGTGAGGTCGTAACTCAAATAATGTGGCATAAGCACGGTTTTATCCTTAACAAATCCCGACCAACGGTTTTCCTCCGCCATATACGGAATCTCGCTCTGCGGCTGAATCACGATTGCCCCGTGCTCCGAAATCCAGGGGCTTGGCTGGTGCGTAAGGCGTACCCCCTCAAAGCTTCTGTCGTCCGGATGATAGAACCATGGGCCGCGGCTTGCATCCGTCTGCGGCGCAAAGGCCGCAAATCCGAACGGACGCTGAATGAGGGGCAGGGTGTTTCCGTTGGAAAACCGCCGCGATGATTTGGTGCCTTGTTTGATATTAACATATTGCATATAATCCATTCTATACTCTCCTACGATTGATAATGTATTTTTTTCGTACTGTGCACGGGCAAACATCAACTACTCCTGTATGAATGTGACGATTTCATACGGTTTTATCTCCGTGCTCCAGCGGCCGTTCTCCTCCACCAGGCGTTCTCTCTTTTCCTCGACAATGTCAGACCGATATAAATTTTTGATCCAGTCGGATTTTTCGACAGTCAGCGTCTGCACCTTGTCCGAAAGATTAACCCAGCGCATCACAATGTCATCGCCTTCCTGTGCCTTTTTCAGCGCGGTAAGCTTTAAAGAATCCCCGCTCCACCTTAACTCGTTGTTATGATATGCCGAATCGGTGTTTTGCCCCAGACAGGTGACCGACATCGGGCACTGGAACGCCGCCGCCTCATCGAAAACTTCCGCCTCCTCTTCAAATGGTATGATCGAAAACGCAAGCGACAGCTTTTTCTGCATCTGGGAAAGCTCGGTCGGGAACACGCCCCAGTCGCCCAGTTCCGACACCGCGCGAACCAAGGTAACGGCAATGGTGTTATCTTCCAGAATTTCGTATTCATAAAGACCGATGTTGGCAACGGATAACCCGGCTGCATCGTCCCTCATCATCACAAACCCCTGCTGATGCTCGCATCCGCTCGGATAGGTCCAGGTCGGCTTATGCTTATTGTCTCGCAGCGCGGCCTCAAAAACGCTCTCCGCCTTGTGCTTGGTACACGTCAGTCCCGTGGGGAAGAGGACGCGCAGCCGATGATCCTTGGCGGTGTTTTCAAACTCGCATCTGACATCGATTCTTTTTCCGCCCTTTGCCAGTGACACAAAATAGGTGACCGGAATCGTGACCGTCTCGTCTCCTCTGCCGCCGCTCCGCTCTGCGCCGCAGATAAACAGGCGTTTTTCTTCGTAGCTATGCGCATCAGCGCTTTTGGGAACGGTGATCTCCACCGTGATTTTATACTCTGCCAAAAACGCCTCGTCTTTTACCAGCGCAATCTTTGCCGGGGTGCCTCCCGATAAAATCGGCTGATCACCCTTTGCCGGGATAAACGTATATTCTGTGCCGATATCGCCGACATCCTCAAGCCGCAAAAGGCCGGCAAACCGTTTTTTTGTTCTCTTATCCGTCACATTCAGCGTACCGTCTGCGCAGATTTCCGCCTTGATATACTCGTTTTCCATCGTATACGGGGCGCTTACCAGACTTTCTGTCTTGGCAGCATCCTTCTTCTTTCTGAGTGCATACACAGCGTACCCCATCGGCGGAATTTCACCCGATTCAAATAAAATCGAGGCGGTTTCTGCCATGTACGGCTGGCGGAACCGATCCTTCGGTAAGTCATATCCAAACCGAAGATCGTCTTTTTGCGTCATACAAGGCAGGATATTTCCGTTTTCGTCCACAAGCTCAAATTCGCCGGTATAGAGCGAGTCTGCGATTTCCGCGGCCGAAGTGCGCAGCTTTTCTGAGCCGTATATTCTTCGGATATCAATGTCCGCCGATACGATGCCGCTCCTCTTTTTGCCAAGCGTATTGATGACTGCAAAAACAAGGTCGTTTTCGTTAAACGCCCCTCTTCCGATATGCGATCCGATATACAAAAGACTGTCGCTGACAACGGTTTCGGCCGCCTGCCTGCTCTTTGCAAATCTTGTGTGCATTTCATCGTTGACCGCATCGCAGCTGCAGCCGCAGATACTGTCATGGGGATGATTTTTCATCAGTGTTTTCCAGGCGTAGGTCAGCATTTCTCTCGGATATGTTTTCCCAATCTTTGCAGCAATAACAGCCAGCGGCTCCGCAATATTTTCAAGCAGGATTTCGCACTTTTTATTCATGACCTTTAAATCAACATGCGAAGAACAGGTGTTCACCAAATTCCACCAGCCATCGGTGTCCTGCCCCGTCAATTCGCCCTTTACCGTCGTGATGTTTTCAGGCAGCGCCTTCATCAACGCATCCGCATAGCCTTCAAAATTTGAATGAATAAAGTTGTACTCCCCAAAATGTTCTCTCGCCGCGGCAAGCGCCTTGCTCAGATTCATTTGAACCGGCTGATGATCGCAGCCGTTTAAAAAAAGCAGTTCGCCGGTTGACGCATATTTTTCTACCGCTAAAATTCTGGGTTCCCAATACGCGGCGTCTCCGTCCTCCGGGATTTCCATTCCGTTATGGTACCAGTTGGCAAACAAAATCGCCGGCAGCGCGCTCCCGTCCGGGGACTGCCAGTACATCTCCGAAAAGGTTGACGTGTAACCGTCCGAGACGGCGTTGTTCATCCCTGTTGGCTTTACCCCCCGGCCAAACGCAATGGCTTTCATCCCGGCCTGTTTTAAAATCTGCGGCATCTGCCCCGCGTTTCCGAACGAATCCGGGAAGTAACCGATTTTTGTCACCTTGCCCAGTTTTTTTGCAATCGACATACCGATCAGAAGGTTTCGCACATTTGCCTCACTGCTCGTTAAAAATTCATCCTGCAGCACATACCAGGGTCCGACCGCAAACTTGCCGTCTGCAACGTATTTTTTGATTTTTTCCTCGTTTTCGGGTTTAATCTCCAGATAATCCTCCACCAAAACGGTATGCCCGTCAAGGTGAAAACTTTTGTAATTTTCATCCTTTTCAAAAAGTTCCATGCAGTTATCGATCAGTTCCATCAGCCGCGCCCTATGATATTCAAATGGCATATACCATTCTCTGTCCCAGTGCGAGTGCGGTATTACATGTATATTTTTCATCTCTGTCATTCCTTTCCTTTTGGCAAATCAACCTAAAAATCCGTCCGCAAAACAAAATCCAATATGAGTTCGGCGGCATACGGATT
>URTH01000100.1 GCA_900550775.1 uncultured Eubacteriales bacterium
AGCCGAGACGGCATAGGCTAAGCAGGGGACGGCGATCAAATCAAAATGAAATTTTTCGCAAAAGGCAATAAAAAAGGGAAGTTCCACCGGAACTTCCCCTATTAGCGTCTGAAATCAGGCTTATTTACCCATCATCTTTGCAACTTCGTCTGCAAAGTTTTCTTCCTTCTTTTCAAGGCCTTCGCCGGTCTCAAAACGAACAAAGCTCTTTAAGGTAACGGTGCTGCCGATCTTCTTGGAAACGGCCTCAACATACTGTGCCACCGTCTCTTTATGCTCAGCCTTAACATATTCCTGACCGAGCAGGCAGATTTCCTTTAATTCCTTATTCAAACGGCCGGAAATCATCTTTTCAATGATGTTGTCGGGCTTGGACGCATTCTTCGGATCGTTCTTCAGCTGCGCGATCAGAATCTGCTTTTCGTGTTCCTTATATTCCTCCGAAACGTCTGCGTCAGAGAGATACTTGGGGTTCAGCGCTGCGATCTGCATTGCCACGTTGCGGAGGCATTCCTGTACCTCGTCGGTGTTCGGTGCCTCGGCATCGATCAAAACGCCGATCTTGCCGGCTGCATGAATGTAGTCGGTCATTGCGCCGCTGCTCTCGATTCTGACAAAACGGCGGATATTCATGTTCTCGCCGATGGTTGCGATCTTTTCGGTCAGTGCCTCGCCAACGGTCTGGGTGTCGCTTAGCTTTAATTCCTTTAAAGCGTCAACGTCTGCCGGGTTCTGTGCGGCGATTACTTCCGCTACGGCCTGTACAAAGTTCTGGAAGTCTACATTCTTTGCCACAAAGTCGGTCTCGGAGTTTACCTCAACCAAAACACCGATATTGCCGCTGATGTAGGACTTTACAATACCCTCGGCAGCAATTCTGCCGGCCTTTTTTGCAGCGGTAGCCAGACCCTTTTCTCTCAAAAACTCAACGGCCTTGTCCATGTCGCCGTCAGTCTCGGTCAGCGCCTTTTTGCAGTCCATCATACCGCAGTTTGTCATCTCTCTCAGCTTTTTTACGTCTTGTGCTGTAAATGCCATGATACATCTCTTCCTTTCTGTTGATTTACAAAACGAGGTTGATTACTCGTCTAACATATCCAGTGTCACGTCTGCGTCCTTCGCCTCAGCCTCCGGTGCGTTCTGCTCGCCCTGCTTGCCCTCTAAAACGGCGTTGCCGATGGTCGATACGATCAGCTTTACGGCGCGGATTGCGTCATCGTTGCCGGGGATCGGGTAGTCGGCCTCTTCCGGGTCACAGTTGGTATCTACGATCGCGATAACCGGAATACCCAGCTTGTGTGCCTCTGCGATGGCGTTCTTCTCTTTTCTCGGGTCTACGACAAAGAGTGCGGAGGGAAGATCGCGCATTTCCTTGATGCCGCCCAGGAACTTTTCCAGACGCTCATGCTCTAAGTTTAACTTGATAACCTCTTTCTTCGGCAGAAGAGCCATGGTGCCGTCCTCAGCCATCTTTTCCAGCTGATACAGGCGCTCAATTCTCTTTTTGATGGTCTTGAAGTTGGTCAGCATACCGCCCAGCCATCTTGCGTTGACAAAGTACATGCCGGTACGCTCAGCCTCTTCGCGGATGGCGTCCTGCGCCTGCTTTTTGGTGCCGACAAACAGCACGCTGCCGCCTTCGGCTGCGATGTCGCGGACAAAGTAGTACGCCTCTTCAATCTTTTTCACGGTCTTTTGCAGGTCGATGATGTAGATCCCGTTTCTCTCCGTGAAAATGTACTCCGCCATTTTCGGGTTCCAACGGCGGGTCTGGTGTCCGAAGTGAACACCGGCTTCCAGCAACTGCTTCATTTGAATAACTCCCATGATTTAACACCTCCATAGTTTTTTCCTCCGTCCCGGTCTGCAAGGCGGCGGGCAAAGCCCGAAAATACGCCTGCGCGATCCTGAAACCGTCATGGGTGTGCGGCACTTTTCGGATCCTCGCGGAACGTGTGTATTGTTTGCGTCATTTTGGACGCCATAATAGTATATCATAACCAAATGGCGCATGCAAGCATTTTTTTCAATTTTCTCAAAAAAATTCAATGAAATTTACGTGTGAGAGGGATGCGTTTTCGTGCATCCTTTCCATAGCGTGCGGTTTGACAAAACGCGGCCGCTATGGTACAATGCCAGATAAGAAAACTTTCATCTGTATTATACGTGATTTGGAAGGACGCTAAGGAGGACATCAAAAATGCAACTTGTAATGGACTGTTTGGATCGTAACGCGGCGGGGCATCTCACCATCGGCGGCTGCGATCTGACCGCGATTGCCGGGGAGTTTCATACGCCGGCATACGTGATGGATGAAAATAAAATCCGCGAAAACTGCCGCGTGTACCGGCATGCCATGGATGAATATTACGGCGGAAACGGCCTGGCGCTTTACGCCAGCAAGGCGCTGTCCTGTAAGGCAATCTATCGGATTGCAAAGGAAGAGGGGGTGGGCGTTGACGTGGTTTCCGGCGGTGAGTTATATACCGCGCTGAGCGCAGGGTTCCCGGCGGAGAAGATTTACTTTCACGGGAACAATAAGACGGAGGATGAAATCGCGATGGCGATCGACCGCGGCGTCGGGCGCATTGTGGTGGATAATATCTTTGAGCTGGAAACGCTGAACCGTATGGCCGGCGAGAAGAATCGGAACATGAAGATCCTGTTTCGGATCAAGCCGGGCATTGACGCCCACACGCACAGCTTTGTGCAGACCGGCCAGATCGACTCAAAATTCGGCGTCGCGCTGGAGACCGGCGAGGCGGAGGAGATTCTGCGCCGCGCGCAGCAGATGGAGCATGTGACGGTGGTCGGCGTGCATTGCCACATCGGCTCTCAGATCTTTGAGCTGGAGCCGTTCCGCCTTGCGGCAAAGACGATGATGGGTCTGATCGGCATGATGCACGAAAAGTACGGCATGGCACTGAGCGAGCTAAACCTCGGCGGCGGCTACGGCATCAAGTATGTAAACGGCGATCAGCCGATTGACTATGACAAATATATCGAGGCGGTGGCAAAGGTGGTGCGCGACGAGAGCGCGCGCCTTGGCGTTAAAGAACCGTATCTTGTGATGGAGCCGGGGCGTTCGATCGTGGCGTCCGCCGGGCTGACCCTCTATACCGTGGGCGCCGTAAAGGAAGTCCCCGATATCCGCACCTATGTGTCGGTGGATGGCGGCATGGGCGATAATCCGCGGCATATCATGTACGGCGCGGAATATCAGGCGGTTCTGCCGGAAAGGCCGGACGAGGAGCCTGAAACAGTGGTAACCGTAGCCGGCAAATGCTGCGAGTCGGGCGATATCCTGGTGCGTGACGCAAAGCTCCCTAAAGTGAAGCCCGGCGATCTTTTGGCCGTGCTGGCGACCGGCGCGTACAACTACTCGATGGCAAGCAACTACAATCGGATTCCGCGTCCGCCCATCGTGATGGTGCGTGACGGCAAGGCAACGCTTGCCGTGCGCCGCGAACGGTACGAGGATTTGGTTGCCTGCGACCTGTAAGGCATGACCTTTCGGTATGAAACGTAAGACTTTTTGGGACTGACAAGGCTGAAAGAAAGGAGAGTATCGGTATACCGGCGCCTTTTGCGCGGTGTATCATACGAGGATTTTTATGCTTTTTTCTCTGCTGCGCAACGGAAGTCTCTCCGTTGCGGAAAAGCTGCTCTATATTTTGGTGATTGCGTTTTGCGTACTGCTTTCGCTCTCGGTGCATGAGCTTTGCCATGGGCTTGCCGCCTATCTGATGGGGGATAAAACCGCCAAAAATTCCGGCAGGCTGTCGCTCAATCCCATGCACCATTTGGATCCGATCGGCGCGATCTGTCTGTTTTTGTTCGGCTTTGGCTGGGCAAGGCCGGTGCCGGTGAATCCGTGGAACTTTAAACACAAAAAGGGCGGCATGGTGCTGACCGCGCTGGGCGGCCCGATTGCCAACTTCCTTTTGGCGTTTGTGGCACAGATCGGCGTGGTGCTGCTTGGCGGCATGCGCTTTGCCTCGGAGAATATGGCGTATCAGGTGGCGTCGGTGGGCTATATGATCTGCTACTACCTGGCGCAGGTGAATCTGGGTCTCGGTCTGTTTAACCTGATTCCGATTCCGCCGCTGGACGGCTCTAAGGTGCTGAGCGCGGTTTTGCCGCAGCGGCTTTACTTTAAACTGATGGAATATGAGCGCTACGGCTTTATTGTGCTGCTGATTCTCATCAACCTGCCCATATTTAACAGTTTGCTTTATTTTTGCGAATCGGCGATGCTTGGGTGGTATCAGAGCATCATCGGATTATTTCTTCACTAGCCGAAAGCGGGGCGTTAAAGTCCGCGCAATAGGGTAAAATTTTATTCCCTTTCGGCTAAGAAAACAGGGTGTGGGTATGGAACAGCTGAATTTTAAACTGGAGCATTTTGAGGGGCCGCTGGATTTGCTGCTGACTCTGATCCGAAAAAATAAGGTGAGTATCTACGATATTCCGATTTCGGTGATTTTGGATCAGTATCTTGCGGTCATGCAGGAAATGCAGGAGATGGATCTGGAGGTCTCCAGTGAGTTTTTGGTGTTGGCGGCAACGCTGCTTCAGATCAAGTCAAAGATGCTGCTGCCAAAGGCCGAGGATGAAAACGAGGAAGAGGGCGACCCCAGAGAAGAGCTGGTTCGCCGTCTTTTGGAATATCAGAAAATCAAGGAGGCGGCCGCGTACCTGGCGCCGCGGCAGCACATCGGCGCGTCCATGTTTTTTAAGGCGCCGGACGCGATTGAGCGGAAGCCTGCCGAGTGGAATCTGTCGAGCATGACAAAGGAGAACCTTTACGCCGCCTATCAGCGCGCCTTTTTGCGCTTAGAGCGCAAGCAGCCGCCGCCCAAGCAGTCGTTTGCCGGGATTGTCGGCCATGAGAAGGTGTCGCTGCGGCAAAAGGTGACCGGCATCTGGAAACGGCTGGTGCAAAAGAGCAAAATGAAGTTTTTGGAGCTGTTTTCCGGCGTGAAGAGCAAGCCGGAGGCGGTGGCGTCCTTTTTGGCCGTGCTGGAGCTGATTAAGATGAAGAAAATCAGAATCGAATACGGTGACGATCATAGCATCAAAAATCCGCGCGTTTATCGCACCGACGATGCGGAAACGGTGGATTTAACCGGGATTGAGGACTGAGCGCCCGGTATTTTAACACAAAGGAAACGGATAGTATGGAAATCAGAGAGATACAGGCCATTTTAGAGAGTGTGCTGTTTGCGGCAGGGGACGCGGTCGAGCTGGAACGGCTGGCGGATATTGTCGATGTGGACAAGCGTTCGCTGCGCGAGATACTCAAAAAAATGATGGACGAGTATAACTATGAACGCCGCGGCATCCACGTGATTCAGTTAGAGGACGCCTATCAGATGTGCACCAGGGGCGAGTACAGCGAGTACGTCTCCATGCTGGCGGAGCCGCGAAGAAAGCAGAATCTGTCCGGCGCGGCGATTGAGGTTTTGGCGATTGTTGCCTATCACCAGCCGGTGACGCGCAGCGCGATGGAGAATATCCGCGGCGTGAACTGTGATTATGTCGCAAACCGACTGATGGAACGCGGCCTGATTGAGGAGGTCGGACGGCTGGACGCACCGGGACGGCCGCTGCTTTTCGGCACCACGCAGGAGTTTTTGCGCTGCTTTGGCATCGCCTCGCTCAGTGAACTGCCGGATTATGATCAGTTTGGAAATTCCGAGGAGGCAATGCAGCTGAAAATGGAGCTTGCGCCGCAGCAGCTTGCCATGGACGCGGAGACGGAACATTTGGAACATACGGAATCGGAGGGCACGGAGACGGCGAAAGATACGGACGGCGGCGCTTTGCAGTACGAAACCGGCGATGCGAAAGACGGTGCAAAAGACGATACCAAAGACGATACAAAGGGCGGTGTAAAGTCCGATCCGCCGGAGGAAAATTTGGATCGCAGTGAAGATGATGATTCGCTGAAACCCTTTGCCCCATAGGAGAAAAGAGGGAGGAACCCTATGCGTAATGTGCTGATGATCCCGGTGCTGCTGCTTGCTGCGGTTATTTTGACAGCGGCGGCGCTGCTTTGGCACCGGTGGACGGTTTACGTTTTGCTTTCAAACAAAACCGTTTCGCTTGCGGTTTCCCTGTTTGGCAGGCGCAAAAGGGTCTTTTACCGCGATCTTACCGCGCCGAAAAAAAAGCCGGAGGAGGAGCCTGCAAAGAGCGGAGAGCCGCCGAAGGAAGAAAAGAAAAAGAAAAAGCAAAAGAAGGCCAAAGCGCGGAAGAACCCGTTTTCCGAGGACAAAAAGCGGATTTATGATAAGGACGGCGGCGGATTTCAGATGGACGGATTTTGCGCCGTGGTGCAGGAATACATCGGTTATCTCAAAAAGGGAAGAGAGATGCTGCACCGCTTTTTGGATGATACACGGCATAAAATTGCGATTTTATCGCTCTCTGTTTCGCTGGATTTCGGCACCGGGAACCCGGCATATACCGGGATGCTCTACGGCGGAATCTGGTCGGCGGTCGGCACGGGATATCCGCTGCTTTGCCGCTATTTTGTGATGGACTATCCCAAGCTGTTTTTAACCCCCGATTATGACAGGGCGC
>URTH01000101.1 GCA_900550775.1 uncultured Eubacteriales bacterium
TCATCAGCCACCCCGGTCTTAAAGCCCCGGTTGGAAACCTGGCGCATAACATCGCGGATCAGGGTTGTTTTTCCCATCTGCGGCGGCGAAATAATCAGCACGCTGTCAACCCTGCTGCCGTGCACAATCCCGTCTATGATGTCGTCTGCCGCACCGAGGATTTCATGTGCCACTCTGAAATTCAACGAGCTGACCTCCCGAAACGTTTTGATTTTTCCTTCTTCCGTGACCGTTTTTCCGCATATCCCCACACGATGACCCCCTTTAAGGGTAAGAAACCCCTGACGGATCTCATCCATGTGGGCATAGATCGAATTTTCACAAATGGCCGCGTAGGTGCTTTGCACCTCCTGCGGCGAAACATGGTAAGCATCTTCTTCATGATTGGTAATCCCTCCTGCCGGCGTTAAAAAACAGCTTTCTCCCAAGATCCCCAGCGTCAGCGGTGCGCCGGCGCGGATTCGGATCTCTTCAATTTCCAGCCAGTCATCCAGCGCCGCATGCGCCACCTTCTTTTGAATCGCCTTGGGAAGATAGGGCAAAACGCCGATGATTCTCGGCTCATTCATGGCTATCACCTCTTTGGTTTTCGCTTTTATAGGATTGTATGAGGCTTTGTCCTCTTTTAGAACCGATTGCGCGATGCAAAAAACGCCGCAAATGTGCGGATTCCGTTTTTTGTGCGCCAAAGGACCCTCTTTTTGCTATCCTAAAAGAAAAACGGAAAAATTTTTTAAGATGTGAAACTTTTTTACGGATTTTGAGATATCTAAGAGTGTAAAGACCAAAAGCTTTTATCTTTGCAAAAGAAAGCAGGTTTAACATGGTAAATGAAGCAAAGCTGCTCATGCAGCTGAAAAACAGAGAACGCGGCGCCATCGACAAGGCGATCGAAACTTATACGCCGTATCTTGGCACCGTCCTTTACCGCACGGCCGGGAACCGGCTTCCCAGGGAGGACATTGAGGAAATCGTATCCGATGTGTTCCTCGCGCTCTGGAACAAAGCCGAATCCATCGATTTAAAAAAAGGCACGATACGATCCTATATCGCCGCCGCTGCCCGAAATTTTGCACTAAAGCGGCTAAGCGAGCGCAGCAAAAGGACGGACGATGTTTGTCTTGACGGCCTCGAAATCCCGGATGAGGCCGCATATCCTCAAAAAAACGCGGCATACAGTGCGGTATGGGATGCCGTGATGCGCCTTGGAGAGCCGGACAGCGAAATCTTTGTCAGGTACTATCTGTACGATGAAAAGCTTAAGGATATCGCCGCTGCGACCGCTCTGAATCTGTCTACCGTCAAAACCAAGCTTTCAAGAGGCAAACGGAAACTAAAAAATATGTTATTGCATGCGGAGGAAATGGTATGAGAAAAAAGAACGACTTGTTTGAAGATTTGAATATGGAGAAAAAGGAATCGGATTTTTGCGATCCGCTCTGCATTGACATTCCGGCTATCAAACAAAAGGTCGGCGCCAGACTGGATTCCGCATCGACAGAAAGGAAGTTTATCATGATGAAATCAAAAAAGAAATTATCCCTGATCGCGGCGGCGGCCGTTCTCGTCCTCGGCATCACGGCTTTTGCCGCGGGCGAAATCATCTCGACCCGGTTCAGCGCGTCATCGTCCAAACCGGATTATTCATCCCTGCCGACGGCGCAGCAGGTCACCAAGGACATCGGCTATACGCCGATTCTGATTGACACCTTTCAAAACGGCTACGCCTTTCAAAGCGGCAGCATTGTAAACAACCGTCTCGCCGACGAAAACGGAAAGACCGTTGAAAAGTTTAAGTCCGTATCCTTTGACTATGAAAAAGACGGCGATACCGTCATCTTTGCCCAGGATCAATTTCGATCCGGCAAGACGCTTCAGGGCGACATCATAAAAACCGTAAACGGTGCCGACATTTACTATTACAGCTATACGGGCAAGAGCGTGCCGGAAGATTATACGCTGACCGAGGCGGACAAAAAGGCCGAGGCAAACGGCGAGCTGGTGTTTAGCTACGGTTCTTCGGACGTGAAGATTCAAAACATACAGAGCGTTACCTGGGTCATAGACGACATGCAGTATCAGCTGCTGCAGATCGACGGAAAGCTCTCAAAGGACGCGCTTTCCGATATGGCGCAGGAAGTCATCTGCCGATAAACCCTATTTTCGCGAAAAATTTCATTTTGATTATATCGCCGTCCCCGGTTCCGTCATGCCTGTCTCGGCTCTCGCCTCGGTCAGCGATGGACGATTGCCACCGGCAATCATCGCCCCGGACGGCGCGGTAATGAAATTTTTCGCCGATTTTACGCCGTTTTCGGCAGACTTTGGGGCGGCTTTCGCCGCCCCTTTTGCATTTTGTCAGTTAAAATCAGTTGTTGCATCCGCAGCCGCAGCCGGAACCGGAACCGTTTCCTTCCCTCGGCTTTTGCGGCGGGAAAAACTCGTCAATCGGGAAACGAATGTCGTTAAAGAGCGCACACGGGCTTTCCTCGGTCGCGGACGGGCATTCCTGCGTCGGAATGCAGAAATCTACCGCGTCAATCAAAAGCTGCGTGTCTCTCTCCAGCCGTACAATAAAGAACAATCCGTAAGTAACCAGTACCTTTCTGGCGCAGTCATCGATCACAAGCGAATCGTCAAAGCAGCTGCAGATCGTCTCCGGGAAGATATCGCAGCCGCAGCTGCAATTTGCACTTGCCGCCGCGTCGCAGCCGCAGTCACAGCCGCAACCGCCGCAATCCTCGTCAACAATTCTCGCCGTCAATGCAACCGGCTCTACCACCTCAACGGTCACCGTCGGCATATTGGTTTTCTGCCAGGTCTCCGCGATAGAGCTGTTTTCATTCGGGTTAAACCGCGAGCTGAACAGCTTGGAATTTCCCTCGGAACCGTACAGGATAATCCGCTTGTCATAGGTTGTCAGCCCGTGCACGATGGTGGGATTGGAAACACCGCGGAAGATCTCTAAGGTAACGCATACAAAGAATTTGAGATCAACCGAAAAATATCCGCGGTTAAAGGACAACGGCTCTACGTCCGTAAACACCCAGATAACCTCTGCCTTTTTCAGTTTGACATTGATCGCCTGTTCCAACAGTTCCTGCCCCTCGGCCGTCAGATATACCCTTTGATCTGCCACGCAGTCACGGTCACGGCAGGAATCATAAATCTGGTTGCTGTTTACGCATACCGGATCCGAAAAATGGTTGGCACGCCGAACCCTGGTATCGCTTCTCTCTTCTGCCGCATCCGCACGGATTGCGGCCGCTTCGCCCTGCTCCGCAGCATTTTGTCTGCAAATCGGGCAGCTATCCCCGTTTTGCGCTGCACGAGAGCGTCTGTCTTGATAATGATTCATCTTACTTCCTCCTTCTTATCCGGGCGGCCCCTTGGGCACGCAGAGGTTAACCCCGATATTGTGTTCAACTCCCGCGTGCCCGGCCGTCTCAATACCATCATATGGCTGCACGGCCGTTTTGTTACGCCGTTTTTGGAATTATGTAAACATTTTATTCCGCTGTCATTTTGTTTATTGTTAAATGTGACTAATAAATTCCATAAAAATTGTATAGTTTTCGGTTGAAATATCAAAGAAAATCAAGTACAATAGAGAATAAGAGTGGTGTCGGTTCCGGCACGATTCAATACCAATTTAGGAGGGCTGTCGTTTGAAACTTTATGACACATCGAAGATGAAAAACTTTTGTTTACTGGGCCACGGGAATGCGGGCAAAACCTCGCTTGCCGAAGCCATGCTCTACACCTCCGGCAATATTGACCGGCTGGGCAGAACCACAGATGGGAACACGGTAATGGACTTTGATCCGGAAGAAATCAAACGGAAGTTCTCGATCAGTATGGGGCTGGCTGCCTGCGAATGGAACGGTGTAAAGTTTAATATCATAGATACACCGGGGTATTTTGATTTTGTGGGTGAGGTTCAGAGCGCGATCCGCGTGGCCGATGCGGCGATCATCGTACTCAGCGGAAAATCCGGTCTGACCGTCGGCGCCGAAAAGGCATGGAAGTATTGTGAAGAACGCGGGATTCCGCGTATCTTCTTTATCAACAAGGTCGATGACGAGCGCGTCAATTACCAGGGTGTTTTGCAGCAGCTGAAGGATAAATACGGCAAAAAGATTGCGCCGTTCCAGCTGCCGCTGCGCGAGGGAGAACGCATCACCGGCTTTATCAATGTGGTAGAACAGGAGGCCAGAAAGTTTGACGGCGACCGTACCGTCACCGCCGAGATGCCTCCCGGCATGGAAGAGGAGCTGGCACCCCTGCGCGAGATGATCAACGAGGCCGTTGCCGAAACCTCTGAGGAATTGATGGAAAAATATTTCGGCGGCGAGGCCTTTACCCTGCCGGAGATGTACGAGGCACTGCGCAGCGGTGTTGCCGAGGGCGATATCGTCCCGGTTCTCTGCGGCAGCGCATATCATAAGCTGGGAATTTCCTCTCTGATGAATGCGATTCACGCTTATTTTCCGGCGCCGGACAGCCGGGATGAATTTATCATTGCCGAAAAGAAGGACGGCAGCCCGTCACGCCTGAAAATTGACGTGGCAGACCCCCTGTCCGCACTGGTGTTTAAAACGGTTGCCGATCCCTATGTCGGAAAGCTGTCTTATTTTAAGGTGTATTCCGGCGTGATGACGCCCGACACCACCGTGTATAACATGAACAAGGATACCAATGAAAAAATCGGCAAGATTTATGTGATGCAGGGCAAAAAACAGATTGAGGTCGAGCGGCTGAACGCCGGAGACATCGGCGCCGTGGCAAAGCTGACCAAAACCGGCACCGGCGACACGCTGAGCGGTCTGAATCATCCGCTCCGCTTAGAGGGCATCGACTTTGCGCAGCCCAATATGAGCCTTGCCGTTGTTCCAAAAGCCAAGGGCGATGAAGAAAAGATCGCCCAGGGGCTGACCAAATTGATGGAGGAGGACAAAACCTTCCGCCTGGAAAATAACAAAGAGACGCGCCAGCTTATTTTAAAGGGTCTCGGCGATCAGCACATCGATGTGATTGTCAGCAAATTAAAGAATAAGTTTGGCGTGGATATTTCGTTTGAAAAGCCGCGGGTTCCCTATCGCGAGACCATCCGCAAAAAGGTAAAGGCCGAGGGCAAGCACAAAAAGCAGTCCGGCGGCCACGGTCAATACGGTCACGTCTGGATTGAGTTTGAACCGAGCGAGACCGAGGGTCTGACCTTTGAAGAAAAGGTGTTCGGCGGCAGCGTTCCGAAGGGCTACTTCCCGGCGGTTGAAAAAGGGCTGCCCGAGGCAATGCAGCACGGCGTGCTTGCCGGCTATCCGATGGTCGGACTGAAAGCAACGCTGGTGGACGGCTCTTACCACGATGTGGATTCTTCCGAAATGGCGTTTAAAATTGCCGCCAATCTGGCATACAAGGCCGGTATGGAGCAGGCGTCGCCTGCCCTGCTGGAGCCGATCGGCCACCTGAGCGTCTCTGTTCCGGATCAGTATACCGGAGATATCATCGGCGACATCAATAAACGGCGCGGCCAGATGCTTGGCATGACGCCGCAGGAGGACGGCATGACCCTGATTGAGGGCGAGGTTCCCATGGCAGAAATGCACACCTATGCCTCCGACCTGCGCAGTATGACCCAGGCACGGGGCGGTTTCTCCTTTGCATTTGTCCGTTATCAGGAGGCACCGCAAAATGTCGTGGACAAAATTGTCGCAGAAAGTCCGAACAACTAGCAGTCCTGATCTCCGCTTCCGCCCCTTGCGCTCGGCAGGGGGCGGAATTTTTATGGATTCTATCGCCAATTTCCGCCTGTCCGCGCCGCATGTTCCTCTCATCTTTTTCATATACTAAAGGAAAAAGGAGGGTGATTCGATGCGGCAACTGCGATATATCGGATGGATTCCGGCATTTTTGGTCTGCATTTTTTCTTTTTCTTCTCTTGCCTTTGCCGAGACCGGCGTCTCTGCCAAGTCAGCACTGGTAATGGAGCTGTCCAGCGGCAGAGTGTTGTACCAAAAGGACGCCGACACACCGATGCCGGTGGCAAGCACCACCAAAATTTTAACCGCTCTGACCGCCTTAGAGCATGGCGACATCAAAGAAAATGTCACCGTATCACCGGCAGCGGCCGCTGCCGAAGGCTCCAGCATGTACCTGGCCGCCGGAGAAACGCTTCCGCTGGAGCAGCTGCTCTACGGTCTGATGCTATCCTCCGGCAACGATGCCGCCGTTGCCATTGCCGAACACTTTGGTACTGTCGAAGAATTTGTTGCAATGATGAACCAAAAGGCACAGGAACTGGGCGCGGCATCGACCCATTTTACCAATCCGAACGGACTCCCGGACGAGGCGCATTATTCCACCGCGCGCGACATGGCGGTCATCACTGCCGCCGCGCTGCAAAACCCCACATTTGCACAAATTGTTGCATCCAAAAGCCACACCGTACCGGGCAGTGAGACCAATCAGCCGCGAACGCTCGTCAACCACAACCGCCTGCTCAATATGTATGACGGCTGCATCGGCGTCAAAACGGGCTTTACCAAAGCGGCCGGGCGATGCCTGGTATCGGC